>NZ_RZOT01000267.1:0-7893 GCF_003999085.1 Mesorhizobium sp. M4A.F.Ca.ET.090.04.2.1 | reverse complement strand
GACGATGCCCATCGCCTCGCCGGGCATGACCGTGCAGGAGAAGTCCATCACGGCCGGTATCTCGCCCTTGCGGGTGAAGAAGGAGATCGACAGGTTCTCGATCTCGATGATCGGCCCAGGGGTTGGCTTGCCGGGATTTCGAACTGCCTCGTTCATGGGTCGCTCCAATCCTTGGTTCTTAGAAGATGGGGCCTGAAACCCCGCCATCAATCCTTCATCGACTGTTCGCGCAGGGAATCGGCCAGAAGGTTCAGCCCAAGCACGAATGACATCAGCGCAATCGTCGGCGGTAGTGCCGGGTGGATGAAGGAGCGCAGCAGGCGGCTGGCGTCCTTGATCGCCGTGCCCCAGTCCGGGCTCTCGGGCGCCAGCCCCAGTCCGAAATAGCCGAGTGTGCCGAGTAGGATCGTCGTGTAACCGATGCGCAGGCAGGCATCGACGATCAGCGGCCCGCGGGCATTGGGCAGGATCTCCCACAGCATGATGTACCACGGCGATTCACCACGCGTCTGCGCCGCCGCCACATAGTCGCGCGTTTTGATGTCCATGGTCAGCCCGCGCACGATGCGGAACACGCCGGGGCTGGAGGCGAACACCACCGCAACGAAGATGTTGAGCTGGTTGGGATCAATGTGGACGATCTTAAGCGGGTCGGCATCGAACACCAGGCCGGCATAGATCCAGCCGCCGATGACCAGCGTCAATCCGAGCAGGATGTAGAGGCGGTCGGGCCGATTCTTGTAGCGCGTCCAGAACAGCACGCTGAAGAAGATGATCGGGAACAGGAAGAACAGCCCGGCCATGGCATAGGGGATCGGCGTGTCCATGATGCCGGGCGTCACCAGCAGATAGAACAGCAGGATGACCGGGAAGGCCAGCACCAGATTGGCGAGGAAGGACAGGATGGTGTCGATCTTGCCGCCATAGTAGCCGGCCGGCAGGCCGAGCGTGATGCCGACCATCAGCGCGAAACCGGTCGCCGCCGGCGCGATGATCAGCACGATCTGGCTGCCATAGACCATGCGCGAAAATACGTCACGGGCGAGCTTGTCGCCGCCGAAATAGTAGATGAGCTTCGACGTCGGTTCGATCGCGCCGGGCAGCGCGTCCTTCATCACCGGCACCTGGGAGAGCGGATCGAAGGGCGAGATGGTCGAGGCGAAGATCGCCGTGAACAGCCAGAACAGGCAGATGCCGACGCCGACGATACCGACGCCGCTGTCGAACAGCTGGCCGTAGAGTCCGAGCTTCTTCTTGTAGGCGAAGCTCGCCCCCATGACGATGGCGAGCGCTATCCAGACAGGCCAGAAACGCGAGATGACGCCGAGCACGACACTGAAAGCGCTGATATATTCGATCTGCATCCGCTTCGCCCCCTACTGAACCCTGATACGCGGATTGAGAAACGCGTAGCCGACATCCGAGATGAGCTGCGTGATCAGGACGATGAACACCGAAACCAGCGAGCAGCCGAGCAGAAGGTCGATGTCGTTGTTGCCGGCCGCCTCGACCAGCGTGTAGCCGAAGCCCTGGTAGCGGAACATCACCTCGACGATGACGACGCCGGTGAGCAGCCAGGGGAATTGCAGCATGATGACGGTGAACGGCGCGATCAACGCGTTGCGCAGCGCATGCTTGACCACGACGCTTCCGAAGGAGAGGCCCTTGAGGCGAGCCGTGCGGATATATTGTTGCGTCATCACCTCGACCATCGAGGCGCGTGTCATGCGCGCAATGTAGCCGATGCCGTAGATCGCCAGCGTCATCACCGGCAACGTGAAATTGTAGAAGGTGATGCCTTGGCTGGCCGAGGCGGCCGAACCGTTCAGCCAGCCGAGCCAGGACGCGAAGATGACGGTGAAGATGACGCCCGAGACATATTCCGGCGTCGCCGTCGAGGCGATTGAGGCGACCGACAGCGTGCGGTCGGTGCGCGAGCCCTCGCGCATGCCGGCAAGGATGCCGACCAGGAGCGAGATCGGCACCATCACCAGCAGGACGCAGAGCATCAGGATGCCGGTCGCGCTGAGTGCTGGAAAGAGCTTTGACGCCACGCTGGTCTTGAATTTGGTCGAGCAGCCGAAGTCACCCTGCAGCACGCCGGAGAATGTCGGCACGACCGGATCGTTGCAGAAGGAGAAGCGCTGCGTCGGCTTGCCCGTCGCCGGGTCGGTCACCGGCTGCTTGGGCAGCACGCCCAGCCACTGGCCGTAGCGGGCAAAGAAGTTCTGCCGGTAGCCATGGTTGACCAGCCAGTCCTCGAGCTGCTCGGCCGACGTATGCATTTCGGTCTGGCTGATCGCCAGCTTCTTCAGGTTCGGGTTGAGATTGATCAGGAAGAAGACGACCAGTGTCAGGCACAGCATCGTCAATGCCATCGTGCCAAGACGCCTGAGGATGAAAGAAAGCATGGCGGCCCCCTGCCGGTCTGGTTGGGGTTGGAGCCTGTTTGCTGTCCAGCTCGGCCACTAGCGGCCAGGCTGCCTTTCAAACGGACCCTCGGATGCGATCAACCCTGTTTTTCGTTGCACGCCGTTGCCGGAAGAATCCACGCCTTCTCAAGGCGCCGGCTTCCGGTTCCTGCATTGTGCGGGGAGTGAGGGGAAGGGGCAAGCCCCTTCCCCAATCGGTCCGATCACGCCTGGTCGAGCCAGACCTTGCCATAGTCGCGTTCGAAGGTCGGGTGCATCTTGTAGTTCTGCACCGCCTTGACCGAGTGGCTGTAGAGCTTGCGCCAGTAGGGCTGGATGATGACGCCGGAATCCTGCAGGATCTGCTCGATGTCCTTCATCATCTCCTTGCGCTTGGCGGCGTCGGCGACGGCCAGCGCGGCATTGAGCTTGGCATCCCAGTCGGCGTTCGCAAAGGCCGTCTCGTTCCACGCCTCGCCGGAGCGGTAGCCGATCGCGAGCACCTGGACGCCGAGCGGACGCATGTTCCAGTTGGTCATCGACAGCGGATACTTGGTCCAGTCGTTCCAGAAGGTCGAGCCCGGCAGCACCGTGCGCTTCACCTTGATGCCGGCGTCGCGCATCTGCGCGGCGATCGCATCGCCGGTGTTCTTGTGCCAGTCCTCGTCGACCGTGATCAGCTCATGTTCGAAGTCGGCCTGGCCGGCTTCGGCCATCAGGGCCTTGGCCTTGGCTGGATCGCGAGCCACCTTCGCCAGTTCGTAGTATTCCGGATGGATCTGGCAGACATGGTGGTTCTCGGCGACCGTACCGGCATTGCCGTAGCCAAGCTGGAGAACGACATTGTTGTCGACCGCGAGCTGCAGTGCGTTGCGGACCTTCTGGTTGTCGTAAGGCTTGTTGTTGATGTTGGTGCGGCACACGATGGTCGACGTTGTCACGATCTCCGACTTCACCAGGTCCATGCCGTCGAGAATCGACACATAGTCGGCCGTGGTCTCGAAATTGGTGTGCACTTCACCCGCCTCGAAGGCGCTGACCATGGCGGCGGGGTCGGTGCCGTAGTCGATGAACTCGACGCCGTCGAGGAACACCTCGCCGTCCCACCACTTGTTGTCTTCGCGGCGCTTGTAGACCACCTTCTGGCCGACATCGTAGGAGACGAGCTCGAACGGACCGGTGCCGATCGGGCAGGCCTTGAAGTCGCCGCCCTTCTCGTCGAAGCTCTTGTGCACCAGCAGACTCGGATAGTCGCACACGTTCGGGATCAGCGCGATGTCCGGCTTGCCGAGCTTCAGCTTGACGGTCATGTCGTCGACCTTGGTCACGGCGCTCTCGTCGAGCTTGTCGTCCTTGACCAGGGTGCCGAGACGGCCGGGCATGGAATTGCCCTCGGCCTTCTTGTCGGCCCATCGCTTGAGATTGAAGATGACGTCGTCCGCCGTGAAGGCATCGCCGTTCGACCAGGTCACGCCCTTGCGCACATGCAGCGTGTATTCGGTGGCGTCGTCGTTCACGTCCCAGCTTTCCAGCAGATACGGACGGAACGTGTATTCGGTGGTGTACTTGACCAGCGGCTCGAGCGCCTGGCGCTCGGCATTGGCGATTTCCGACCAGTCGGACTTGCGCGGATCCTTCGGGTCCTTGACCCACTGCGCGACCTTCAGCGTGCCGCCCTTCTTGCCCTGCACGTCCTCGGCCCTTGCCGGGGTCGGATCGGCGAGACCGAGCATGCCGTAGGCCATCGCCGTGGACGCGCCGAAGACGCTGGCGAGCGCCAGGAATTCGCGGCGGTCCACCTTGCCCGCCTTGGCTTCTTCGGCCATGGCCCGGATGTGATCCGGAACGCGATCACCGTTAGATTTGTAGATTGCCATGATTAACTCCCATTGTTGGCTTTCCGCCTTGTAACATTCCGCATCCAGACCGTGATGTCAAAGACGGTCTGGACTGGAACATGTTGACGAATGTGCAACTTTGGAAGGAGGGCGGTTCGCGCGATAGCGACAGTCTTGACGCAAATTTGCTACTGCGTCGCAGATTTCATTCGATTATGCGCAAACGAATAAACTGAGACATTCAAACGGCATAGGACAGCGCCAGCCGCCTGCTGCGATAGCGCCAAAGGCTGCCCTTCCTGCGACCGGCTTCAGTATTCGCGCTCGTAGAAGATGCCGCCCTTGGCTTCGCCGGCATCGGTGGCCTCGCCACGCAGCTTGACGCCGCGCCCGACATTGAGGTCGATCGCCGCCTTGCCGGAACCCGGCTTGTCGCCCTTCTGGATGGTCACATAGGTACGGTCGTTGAGGTATTTGCCCGCCGAGACGGCGGTGCCGCCCTTCTCGTCGGTGGTGACATCGAGGTCGTCGACGCCGATCGCGCTGCGCAGGTTCTCGAGCAGCGAGGTCGAACCGCCGACGCCGGCCAGTTGCGCGGCGGCCTCCGCCAGCTGCGCGATCTGCAGCGGCGACAGGTTCGACATCGAGCGGCCGAAGATCAGCTGCGCCAGCACCTCGTCCTCCGGCAGTGCCGGCGTCGAGGAGAAGGTGAACTTCGGGTTGGTCGCCTCGCCCGACACGACAATGGTGACGGTGGCGCTGCTCGTCGTCGTGGTCGCCGTCAGGTTGAGGTAGGGCACCAGGGAGCCCGAAAAGCCGACCGTTCCTTCTGTGAAGGTCAGCCGCTTGGCGAGGATCGTCAGCCGCCCGCGCTGCAAGGTGAAGGTGCCGACCGCATGCGGCGAGGAGGCCGGACCGGTCAGCTTGAGCGAGCCGCCAAGCTCGGCGTCGACGCCCCGGCCCTGGATGAATATCTGATTTGGCGCGTTGACGGTGACGTCGAGGGCAAGACCGCCGCCGCCACCGCTGCCGCCGCTGGCGGAAGCCGGGCGCAGCGCCTTGTCCTGCGTGCGCACCGCGGCCGGCGCGCCCTTGTGCCTGACGTTGAGCGCCGCCAGCGAGCCCGGCAGCTTCTCGGGAACGGTGATGACGGTCTTGGCCAGGTTGATGGTGCCTGCGACCACCGACGCCGAGACAAGCGGCCCCTTGATGGTCAGGTCGCCGCCAAGATTGGCGGTCACCACCCGGCCGTCCGTGTAGCGGCCGTCGGTCAGCTTGACCGAAAGATCGGCCGGGAACCCTTGCGCCGGATTGATGCCGACCGTGCCGCTGGCCGACAGGCTGCCGCGCGTCGACAGCGTGCCGGTCAGACGATTGATCCTGGCTACGCCGGCGCCGATCGAGACGTCGGCGGCGATATCGTTGACGGCAAGGCCGGAGCGCGCGTCGACCAGCCGGGCGCCCGACGTGCTGACCGTGCCGCCGATGACCGGCAAAGTCGCCGGGCCGCGCACCTGGACATTGACGTTGGCGGTGCCGCTCAGCGACAGGCCTTGCGCGGCGAGCTTGGCGGCAAGGAAGGAGAACGGCACCTTGCCGGAGAAGTCGAGCACCAGCGCCGGCGTTCCCGCCGTCGTCACCGAGCCGCCGCCCTTCAGGCCGAGCCCTGCGCCGTCGCTGATGTCGGCGTCAAAGGTGAGTTTCTTGCCGGCGAACGTTCCCGACGAGGAAATGTTCATGCCGCCGAGGCCGGCGCTGCGCGTCTGCGCGGTCTGCACGCCGCCGGCGTCGATCTTGAAGGCAACCGACGGATTGGCCGGCGCGCCCGTCACCTTGACCGTACCGGAGATGGAACCTGCAGCATCGAGGCCGCGCGAAAAACTGTTGGCGAGCGAAGCCGGCACCTTGGCCAGCGCGGCATTGATATCGAGCGCCTGTCCGACCTTGCCGGTCACCGTCGCGGTGCCGCCGCCGAGATTGAGCACCAGCCTGTCCAGGCTCGTCGTGCCGTTGGCGATACTGACCGTCGAGGCCTGCGCGATCGCCGCCTTGATGCCTTGCACGGTCGCCTGACCTGAGGTGAGTTCGATGGTCGTGGTGCCATTCGCCACCCTCACCCGCCCGGCGGCCTTGGCCGGAATGTCCTTGACGGTGGCGCCGCCGGAAAAGCCGGTCCAGTCGCCGTCGCGCTTCAGGTCGACATTGATGCCGCTGACCACGGTGCCGCCCGAAGTGACGCTGTCGGCGCGGACCTTGCCGGAGATCACCGGGGCGGCCAGGTAATTGGCGACCAGCGCGTCGATGGCGACGTTCCTGGCCGAGAGGTCGCCACGCGAAATCGCGACGGTGGTCGCCTTGACGGTGACGTTGGGGCCGTTGGCCGTCTTGGTGAAGGCGATGGTGCCGCGCACGTCGCCTTCGGCCTTTTCCAACGCCAGCGCCGCCAGCGGGCCGATATCGGGCAGGTCGAGCGCGATGGTGCCGGCGGGCACGAAGGCCTCGTCAAGCGCGAGGTCGCCGGAGATCCGGTTCTTGCCGAGCGACAAGAGCAGCCCGTTGATCGCGCTCTTGCCATCGGTTGTCGCCAGCACCGCGCTGCCTTGCAGTGCCTGTCCGGCGACATTGCCGGTCAGTTGCACATTCGCCGCCGGGTTGGCGGCATCGGCCTTGCCGGTGGCGGTCAGCTTCAGACCTGTGATCTCGCGCGCCGCTACCGAAAGCCGGTCGCTGTTCACAGTCAACGACAGGTCAGGCGCCAGGCTTGGCCCTTGCGCGTTGAGCGCGAAGGCGATCGCGCCCTTGGCGTCCTTCGACAGCGGCGAGATATCGGCCAGGGCGCCCTTGATGTCGGCACTGAGCCTGTTGTCGGCAAGGCTGGCTTGCCCGTCGGCGGTCAGCGCGCCGGAGGCCAGTTTGACCGAACTGATAGTGACACCGCCATGGGCGTCGCGCTTCATCGCAGCGCTGAGCTGCGTGCGCTCGGCCAGCACGCCGCGCGCCGCCGCCGGCAAAGCCGCCGAGAGGGCGTCGACCTTGAGATTAAGGTCGATGGCGCCGTCGGTCAGCGAGACGCGGCCGTTGAAGGCGCTATCCAACGCCTCGCCCTGCACCGAGCCGCTGTCGATCGTGATCGCGTCCGCGGCGAGGCTGCCGGCGACCTTGGCGGTGATCTTGCCGGCGACCAGCGGCGCGATGGTTGGATTGTCGAGCCCGATCGTCTCCACCGTCACCGTGCCGGAAATCGGTCCCGTGCGGCTCTTCAGGTCGAAGGCATCGGAATGCAGCCCCAGCGTGATGCCTTCCGACTTGGTGAAATTCGTCGCGATCGAAGGCAGCACGGCCGAGATGTCGAGCTTCGGCTGCGTGCCCTGCCCGGCCGCCTTCACCGACAGCGCCTGCAATTCAAGCTTGATCGGGCTTTCGGCGCTGCCGAACGACAGCGGCAGGCTTGGACCCGTCGAGACAAGGTCGAGGGCGAAATCACTGGCGCCGTTCGCATTGATGGTGCCGGAAGCCTTGCCGGAAATCTTCTCGCCCGAAAGCGTCGCCTGGTCCAGCACAATACCGCCCGCGGTGGTGAAGCTTCCCAAGGCATTGAGGCTGAGCGGCCCGAGGCCGGCCCGGCGGCTCCGGCTGGTTTTCGC
>NZ_RZOT01000266.1:0-7893 GCF_003999085.1 Mesorhizobium sp. M4A.F.Ca.ET.090.04.2.1 | reverse complement strand
GTGCAGAATTCTGTAACCGCTGCAACGCCTTAGCGTCACGGCATGGATCGGGAATGTGGCCACGGCCAATCGCGGTCCTTGCGAACGCCCCGCTCACCCCAGCAGCGTTGGCGTCCGCTTCTTGCCGCCGAGCTTGCGCCAGGTGTTGAAGCGGTGGGTGGCGGCGGCGAACGAAATCTTCATCTGCTGAGCGACCGAATAGCGCGACTTGCCATTGTCGAACATGCGGTAGCAGCACTCGACGCCTCTTCCGTCAGCTTGCCGTCGGGAGACTTGTTGTGCGGATTGGCGGGATCGAATTTCTCGACCTGCTGCTCGACCAGGCCTTTCAGGCGCTGCAGGTCGGCCTCGATGCTGGCGATGAGATCGAGGACAGGTTTCGGATCAAGGGCGTGCGCATGCTCTTTCGGCGGCATCCGGGGATTCCTTTCTTTTGGCTTAAGTTCAGCTATATAGGTGAACGTTCGGTAATAAAGAAGGCCCCGCCGGCAACCGGATCAACAAATCTTGCGCACGCCCGCAATGCGCGATTGACCGGCCGCGGGTCCAACCCTAGTTTAGAATAATTCTAATCTAGGGTGACTTGCTCATGCTTTCCCGTGTCTTCGGCTTCGGCCGCCGTTCCTTTGATTCGCTCAACGAGCAGGAGATCCTGGCGCTGGCCATATCCTCGGAGGAGGATGACGGGCGCATCTACCGCGCCTATGCCGACGGGCTGGCGCAAGACTTCCCGCAATCGGCCAAGGTGTTCGAGGCCATGGCGGAGGAAGAGGACGGCCACCGCGATTCGCTGATCGAGGTCTACCGCAAGCGTTTCGGCGAGCGCATCCCCTTGATCCGGCGCGAGCACGTGAGGGGCTATTACGAGCGCAAGCCCGACTGGCTGGTCAGGCCGCTCGGCATCGAGGCCGTGCGCCGGCAGGCCGAAGCGATGGAACAGCAGGCCTACCGCTTCTATGTCGAGGCCGCCAAGCGCACCACCGATGCCTCGACCCGCAAACTGCTCGACGAATTGGCGGTGGCCGAGCAGGGCCATGAGAGCTCGGCTCACCAACTGGAACAGGAGCATGTTCCGGGCGAGATCAAGATCGAGGAGGCGACGGCCGAGCAGCGCCAGTTCATCCTCACCTATGTGCAGCCGGGACTGGCCGGGCTGATGGACGGATCGGTGTCGACGCTGGCGCCGATCTTCGCCGCCGCCTTCGCCACGCACGACACGTTCCAGACCTTCCTGGTCGGATTGGCCGCTTCGATCGGCGCCGGCATTTCGATGGGCTTCACCGAAGTCGCCTCCGACGACGGCAAGCTGTCGGGCCGCGGCTCGCCGCTGAAGCGCGGACTGACCGTCGGCATCATGACGACGCTGGGCGGTCTCGGGCATGCGCTGCCCTATCTCATCCCGTTCTTCTGGACGGCGACGGCGGTCGCCGCCGTGGTGGTGTTCTTCGAATTGTGGGCGATCGCCTTTGTGCAGAACCGCTACATGCAGACGCCGTTCTGGCGCGCCGCGTTCCAGGTGGTGCTGGGCGGCGCGCTGGTCTTCGCGGCCGGCGTGCTGATCGGCAATGCGTAGCACCTTCTCTCACCCATTCACCGCCCGGCTATCCTGCGGCGCCTCGGTCCTGTCGGTGAGGCCGTAGTCGCGCACGACGTGGGCGATGCGCAGACGATAGCCGGCAAATATACCGCCGCGGCCGGCCTTCTGCGCCTGCCGGTGCTCTTCGGTGTTGCGCCAGGCTTTCACCGCGTCCTCGTCGCGCCAGAAGGACAGCGACAGGACGCGGTTCGGATCGGCGAGGCTCTGGAAGCGCTCGATCGAGATGAAGCCGTCGATGCCGTCGAGCTGGGGCCGCAGCGCCGCCGCGATGCCGAGATAGGCATCGCGCCTTCCCTGAGCCGGCTCGACCTCGAAGATGACGGCGATCATGCTTCCATCCCTTCCTTGACCGTGACGTCGGTCTGGAACATCTGCCGCGGCCCATGCGGACCTGACGCCAGTCTCAGGAAGATGCGGTCCTCCTTCAGGATAAATTTCTCGCGCCGCGCGAATTCGTAGTTCGCCTTGCCGGCCGGGTCGGCGGCAAGCCGGGCGCGGTAGGCTTCGTAGGCCGCGAGGTTCTCGATGTTGTAGGCGGCATAGGCGGTGGTGGCCGAACCTTCATGCGGCGCGAAATAGCCGATGAGGTCGGCGCCGCAGCGCGGGATGGCCTGCCCCCAGGCGCGGGCATATTGCCCGAATGCCGCCTTGCCGAACGGGTCGATCTCGTAGCGGATGAAGCAGGTGATGGTCATGGTCGTCTCCTCGTCGGCTTGGGTTTGCTGCGGCGACAGTTAGAGCACGCTCGAAGCATCGCGCGCTTCGGGTGTGATAGGCAATCCGATGTCAGGAGCGTCGTCGCCATCTCCTTGATCTGACCGCAGGATAGTGGTTTTCTGGCGAGAATGCTTCGATGGAGATGAAACTATGCGCGAAGGACCGGACATTGCCCGCACCGCCAGCCTGGTCGGCGATCCGGCCCGTGCCAACATGCTCACCGCGCTGATGGGCGGCACGGCATTGACCGCATCGGAACTGGCGCTCGAGGCCGGCGTGTCGCTTCCGACGGCCTCCTCGCATCTGTCGAAGCTGATGGAGGGTGGATTGCTGACCCTGGCCAGCCAGGGCCGGCACCGCTACTACGGGCTTGCCGGGCCGCAAGTGGCGGGCATGATCGAAGCGATCATCGGCGTCGCCGAGGCCGTCGGCCCGAAGCGCGTGCGGCCGGGGCCACGCGACGCGGCGATGCGGGTGGCGCGGGTCTGCTACGACCATCTCGCCGGCGAGCAGGCGGTGGCGATGCTCGACCGACTCGTCGACCGAAAGGTCCTGCTACGGCACGACCGCGAAATCAGGCTTGGCCCGGCAGCGGCCTCGCATTTTTCCGCGCTCGGCATCGATGTCGAGGCCAAGGCGCGACGGCCGGTCTGCCGCGCCTGTCTCGACTGGAGTGTGCGGCGCTCGCATCTCGCCGGCACGCTGGGCGCCGCCATCCTCGACAAGATCATCGCCGAGAAATGGGCCCGACGCGAGAAGGACAGCCGCGCCGTGGTGTTTTCGCCGCCGGGCAGGCAGGCGTTCGAGAAGGTGTTTCTCGCCTGATGCGCCTTCCGTGATCAGCCGCGTTTCAACGGCTTGCCCAGCTTGAAGAAGTCCTTCCACGGATTGGCTTCACCCAGCTGCTTCAGCGTCGTGGAATCGCCGAGCGGAAAGGCATTCGGCGCCAGACCCTTCTCGAGTTCCGGCCAGGTCACCGGCATCGACACCGTCGCCCCCTTCTTGGCGCGCGAGGAGTACGGGGCGACCGTCGTCGAGCCGCGGCCGTTGCGCAGATAGTCGACGAAGATCTTGCCGGTGCGCGCCTTCTTCGACAGCGTCGCGGTGTAGCGGTCGGGCGCGGCCTGCTCCAGCGCGCGGGCGAAATCATGGGCGAAGTCCTTGACCTCGTCCCAGTCCGCCGACGGCTTCAGCGGCACCAGCACGTGATAGCCCTTGCCGCCGGAGGTCTTGACGAGGTTGGGCAACGACAGCTCGTCCAGCTGCTTGTGGATGTCGAGCGCCGCCTCGCGCACCGCCTTGACGTCGACGCCTTCGTCGGGATCGAGGTCGAAGATGATCTGGTCGGGCTTCTCCAGCTCGTCGACGGTTGAGCCCCAGATATGGACCTCGACGACACCGTACTGGACCAGCGCGGCAAGCCCGTCGAAATCCTTGATGAACAGGATCTCCTCGCCATCGGTCGGATCCTTCATCCGGGCGATCTTGTCGCTCATGCCGGGCGAGGCATGCTTCTGGAAGAAGCGCTGGCCGCCAATGCCGTCCGGCGCCCGCACCAGACTGAGCGGCCGGTTGACGACGAATTGTTCCATGCGCGGCCAGACCAGCGCGTAATGGTCGAGCAGGTCCAGCTTGGAGACCTTCTCGTCGGGCCACAGCAGCTTGTCCGGATGGGATAGTTTCACCGACGTCCTTGCCACTCCAGCCGAGGCGGCCTTTGGCGTCGCCGTGCCGCCGCCCGCATCGCTTTCGCCCTTGCCGGAGGCCCGCTTCGGTTTTTCCTGCACGACTTCCTCCGCCGGCTTGTCCTCGCGCAATCCCTGGAACGAGGCGTGACGTATTATACGGTCCGCGGTCCAGCTGCGGAACTCCACTTCGCCGACAAGTTGAGGCTTGACCCAGACCAGGCCCTTTCCCTTGGGCACGGCGGCGGAAAAGGGCGAGGTTCTTGCCGTGAGGCCGTCGAGTTTTTTCTTGAGGTCGGTGGCCATTTTGCCGGAAAAGCCGGTGCCGACGCGGCCGGCATAGTGGAGCTTGCCGCGCTCGTGATAGCCGACCAGCAGTGAACGCAGGCCGCGTCCGGTCTTCTCGGACGGCAGATAGCCGCCGATCACGAATTCCTGGCGCAGCGTGCATTTCGATTTCACCCAGGTGAGGCCACGACCGCTGCGGTAAGGCGCGTCGGCGCGTTTCGAAACCACGCCTTCCAGGCCCATGCGGCAGACATGCTGCAGCATGATCTTGCCGGGCTCATGGAAATGGTCGCTGAAGCGCAGCGCTGAATCTTCCGGCTGGTCGCCGAGCAGTTCAGCCAGCGCCTGCTTGCGCTCGACCAGCGGCTCGCGGCGCAGATCCTCGCCGTTGAGGCGCATCAGGTCGAAGACATAGTAGACGAAGCGGTCGCCGCGGCGGGCCGACAGATCGGCCTGCAGCAGGGCGAAGGACGACACGCCGCTGTCGGCCAGAACGATGATCTCGCCATCGATGACGGCTTCCCGGCACTTCAGACCGGCGAGCGCGGCGGTGACGGGGCCGTCGAATTTTGAGGTCCAGTCGAGGCCGGCGCGGGTGAGCAGCCTCACCTCGCTGCCGGCGACCTGCGCCTGCATGCGGTAGCCGTCGAATTTTACTTCATGCAGCCAATCGTCGCCGGATGGCGCATCCTTCTCCAGCGTGGCGAGCTGCGGCTCGATGAACTCCAGCCGGCTGGCAGGCCCGGCTCTTGCCTTGCCGGCGGCCGGCTTGTTGGAGTGCCAGACTTTCGGCTTCGCGCCTTTGGCCGTCTTGCCCTCGCCGACCTCCTCGATCGTCAGGCCGGATTTCACCGATTTCGGCTCCTGCTTCAGGATGTCCTCGCCGGGGCGCGCGGCGGCATCGTCGGATTTGATCAGCAGCCAGTTGTCGCGCTTTTCGCCGGAGCGCGGCTTCAGCCGCACCAGATGCCAGCGGCCATGCAATTTGTGGCCTTCCAGCTCGAAGCCGATATGGCCCTTCTTCATCGCCTTGGCCGGATCGCCTTCCGGAATCCATTTGCCCTCATCCCAGACGATGACCGAGCCGCCGCCATACTCGCCCTTCGGGATGGTGCCTTCGAACGGCGCGTAATCGATCGGATGGTCCTCGACGTGCACGGCCAGCCGCTTCTCATGCGGATCGAGGCTCGGGCCGCGCGTCACCGCCCAGCTCCACAGCACGCCGTCATGCTCGAGGCGCAGGTCGTAGTGCAGCCTGGTCGCCGCATGCTTGTGGATGACGAAGATGCCGGCGGCCTTCTTGCCGCTCCGCGACAGCTTGCCGGCCGGCTCGGCGGTCTTCCTGAAATCCCGCTTGGCCCGATACTGCTCGAGGCTGGCCATGGCTGCGGCCTCCTATGCCGATTTGCGCCGCGGAGCGGAGGCCTTGCCCCGTCCGGCCTTTGGCTTTGCCTTCGCCTTCGACGCGGCCTTGCCCGCGCCTTCCGCGTTCAGGCTCTTCTTCAGCGCATCGAAGAGGTTGACGACATTGGAAGGCTTCGGCGGCGCCTTGGCCTTTGGCGCCTTCCTGCCGGCCTTCTTGGCGCGGATCAGCTCGAGCAGGGCATCCTCGTAGCGGTCGTCGAACTTCGACGGATCGAATTTTGCCCCCTTCCGGTCGATGATGTGTTCGGCAAGGTCTATCATCTCATCGTCGGTCTTGACCGGCTTGATATCGCCAAAGACGCTGTCGGGCTGACGCACTGTGTTGTCGTAACGCAGCGTGGTCAGCACCATGCCCTTGCCGAGCGGCTCGATCACCACCGGGCGTTCCCGCTGGTAGAGCACGATGCGGGCGAGGCCGGCCATCTTCTTGCCCGCCATGGCGTCGCGGATGACGGCAAAGGCCTCCTCCGACACCTTGTCCGCCGGCGAGACATAATAGGGCGTGTCGAGGTAGATCTGCCGGATCGAGGATTTGTCGACGAAGCCGTCGAGGCTCATCGTATGCGAGGACTCGATCTGGACGGCCTCGATCTCGTCTTCCTCGATATGGATGAACTCGCCGTCCTCGACCTCATAGCCCTTTATCTCGTCGCCTTCCTCCAGCGGCTTGCCGGTCTCGGCATCTACATAGATGCGCTTCACGGTGTTTCCGGTCTTGCGGTTGAGGATGCGGAAGGAGACCTTTTCGGCGTGGGTGACGACGTTGGTCAGCTCGATGGCGCAAGTGACCAGCGACAGCTTGAGATAGCCTTTCCAGGCCGGGCGCGGCGCCATGACGAACTCCGTGAGCAGGGTGGTTGAACCGAGAACGGGCAGAACCCGCTCCGGTTCCGGGAGGCCGCCTCCAGGCTGGGTCCTGACTTTCCCGGGCGGCGCACGGAAATTTCGTCGAGGCGCCCGCGATTGAAACAGAACCGCGCTCAACCGACATCGGGGCGAAACATATGTGATGCAAAAGTCACATTGGGCGAGATGCCGACAAATGGCTCGGAAAGACCCCGAATCAGCCGCATTCCGGCCACGAAGCGGGGCATTTCGGACCAGAAATTAACATCACGTTCACCGACTATTCACGCCTCGACGCTATGATGCCCGCAATTCGGACGGGACATCCGAAATCGGGACAGGGACAGGGAAATGAAGTTCTGGAACCACATTGCCGGCTACGCCGCCGCCATCCGTGAATTCGTCGCGCCGACCTATCGGCCTGAGCGTTATTACATGCGCGGCCCAGGCCCGGCCTGCGCCCGCCGCGGCAACTCGCTCGGCATCAGCGCGCACTGATCATGACGCTGGAGAGCCGTCATGACAGCCGGATCTGCAAACCGGCCGACAGCCATCGCGCAACCACCTATCGCGCCGAGCGCCCCGCGCTGGCCGGTCGGCGGCGTGCGACAACGCCACCGCTTTGACGCCGCCGCCGGCTGGCTTAGTGTCTGACGACACCAGCAGCCGGGGCCGACATGATTGACCTGCCCGAACCGAAGCGTCCCCTTCCTCCGCCGCAAGCTTACGATGCAACCCAGCCGCTGATCGTCTTCGACGGCGTCTGCGTGTTCTGCTCGGGTTTCGTGCGGACGGTGGTGCGGTTCGACCGCGGGAAGCGCTTTCGTTTCGCCACGGCGCAGTCGCCGTTCGGCGAAGCGCTGTTTCGCAAGCACGGACTGGCGACCGACAGCTACGATACCAGCCTGACCCTGATCGACGGAAAGGCCTTCACCCAACTGGACGGCTTCATCGCCGTGATGGCCGAGCTTGGCTGGCCATGGCGCACGGCGAAGGTTTTGCTCGCCCTGCCGCGGCCGCTGCGCGACTGGTTCTACGACCGCATCGCCAAGAATCGCTACGCCCTGTTCGGCAGGACGGGCAGCTGCGAGATCCCGTCGCCGGAACTGCGGGAGCGGCTGATCGGCTAGAATCCCGCCACGGCTGGTCGGAGCCTGGCCGGCGGCGAGATTCGGCCTCCCGACAATCCTCGCAAATTCACGGATCATCGCCGCCGGCTTGCGCAAGGCGCCGCGCGGGTCGAAAGATTTTCGTAGCACCTGTCGAAATCCGCCTGGCCCAGGCGACATTGGTCAGGCCGGCGATGACGCGGCCTTCGAGAAAACGGGAGAAGAC
>NZ_RZOT01000265.1:0-7907 GCF_003999085.1 Mesorhizobium sp. M4A.F.Ca.ET.090.04.2.1 | reverse complement strand
GCCAGGAACTGCGCCACTGCGAGAAGGCGCGCCAGGCTCGTTCAGGCCGCCCGAGATGGCCGGTCGATGACAGAAGGCCGGCCATCTCGGGCGGCCTGAACGAGCCTGGCGCGCCTTCTCGCAGTGGCGCAGTTCCTGGCTGTCGCGCGAGGGCGTTGCGTCGGTCGCGACCTTCATCCCGGCCGGACTGTTCGGCATCGGCTGGGTGTTTTTGGGCCGCAACGGCGGCTGGGTGGCAATCGCCGGGGTGTTGGCTGCCCTCGGCGCGGTCACCACGGTCTGCACCACCGGCATGATCTATGCCTCGCTGAAGCCAATCGCGCAGTGGCACAGCCGCTTCACCCTGCCCGGCTATCTGATCTTTTCCGCGATGACCGGCGGCGTGCTTTTCAACGCGCTGCTGCAGGTCTTCGGCGTCGGTTCGGTGGCCGTGCTAGCGCTCTCGATGCTTGCCACCCTTGCCGGCTGGGGGTGGAAGCTAGCGACCTGGCGGTACAATGACCGGCTGGAAACTCCGACTACCGCCAACACCGCGACGGGCCTCGCCGGAGGCACGGTGCGGTCGCTGGAATGGCCGCACACCGAAGAGAACTATCTTCTCAAGGAAATGGGCTTTCGTATCGCCCGAAAGCACGCCGCCAAACTGCGGCGGATTACGCAGGTGCTGGCTTTCGCCTTGCCGGCCCTGCTGCTTGCCGTTGCGTCCGCTTTGCCCTGGCCGGTCGCGGCGGTCCTGTCGGTGCTTGCGGCCATCCTCCAGTTCGCCGGTATGCTGGTCGAGCGCTGGCTGTTCTTCGCCGAGGCGAAGCACACGGTCACCCTCTATTACGGCCGGTAGCGCGTTCTCTCCGTCATGCCGCCCGTGCCCGTGGCGCGGCTGGCAAGTCCTTCAGCAAGATTTCGATCGCGGCGTCGACGACGGCTGTCCGTCGGTCGTGTGCGTAAAGACCGTATTGGACCGTCAGCGTGTCGGGAACGCCAGCAGATGTCTTCAGCACCCGCATCGAAGCAGTGCGCACCGATTCGGGCGGAAGCAGCCCGACGCCCAGCCCATTCTCGATCGCTGCCTGCAGGCCGGTGATGCTCTGGCACGACAAGCCGATCCTGTGCTCCCTGCCGGCGGCAAGCAGCGCCTCGATCATACGCCTGCGCCAAGGGCAGGTTGCGCCAAAGGCGACGAGATCGAGCGGCCGCCCCGCATCCAGCTCGTAGTCGTGAGCGCAGACCCACTGCAGTTCGACGTTCCACGTCGTCAGGGCATCGGCCGCGACGACGGATGTCGGGGCGATCATGACATCCAGCACATCCTCACTCCAAAGCCGTCCCAGCGCGACACTGTGCTCGACCGTCACGTCAAGGCTGATCTCGGGATAGGTGCGATGAAGCCGCCCGAGTGCTGCCGACAGCGCTGCCGTCGTGACCTCCTCGGCGAGGCCGATACGCACGCCGCCGCCTACGCCGGCCGGCCGCAGACGTGCCACCGCCTCATCGCCCAGAGCCAGGATGCGGGTCGCGTATCCCAGAAAGAGTTCCCCCTCCGCGGTTGGCACGACACCGCGGCCGGTGCGTTGGAACAGGTGCCGTTGCAGCAATCCTTCGAGCCGCCGCATCTGCATGCTCAGCGACGATTGGGTTCTGCCGGTCTGCGCAGCGACCCTGCTCAGGCTGCCCTGCCGGCAGACCGCCACATAGGTGCGAAGAAGGTCGAGGCCTATTTGCTCAGATATCATGATCCTTGAACTCTGATGTCACGGATATCAGCCTACAATGATATCGCGCCACGCGCTATCTCCCTGCCACGAGACAGCGCAAGGAAGAAATCCATGAAAGCGATCCGCGTCCACCGCCATGGCGGGCCAGATGTGCTTGCCTATGAAGATGTCGACATCGGCCAGCCCGGACCCGGCGAGGTCCGCGTGTGCAACCGGGCGGTCGGCCTAAACTTCGTCGACATCTATTTCCGCACCGGCGAATATGCGCCGCCCGCTTTGCCATTCACGCCGGGCAATGAAGGCGCCGGCGAAATCGTCGCCGTCGGCGAAGGGGTGAGCGGCTTCGCGTCCGGCGATCGTGTCGCCTATGTCGAGACGCTGGGCGCCTATGCCGAGGAACGCATCGTGCCGGCGCATTTTGTCGTCCATCTGCCCGACGCCATCGACTTCGAGACCGGCGCGGCGATGATGCTGAAGGGGCTGACGGCGCAATATCTGCTGCGCCGCACGTTTCGCGTCGAGGCGGGCCACACCATCCTCGTGCAGGCCGCGGCGGGCGGCGTCGGCCTCATCCTGACACAATGGGCTAAGCATCTCGGCGCCACCGTCATCGGCACGGTCGGTTCGCCAGAGAAGGCCGAGCTCGCGCGCGCCAGTGGCTGCGACCATGTCATCGACTATGGCAGGGAAGACTTTGCCGCGCGGGTGAGGGAGATCACTGGTGGCGAAGGCTGTCACGTCGTCTACGACGGCGTCGGCAAGGCGACCTTTCCCGCCTCGCTCGGTTGCCTGCGGCCCTTTGGCACCTTCGTCAGCTTCGGCACGGCGTCAGGATCGATCCCGCCGTTCGACATCATGCTGCTGATGCAGAAAGGCTCGCTGTTCGCCACCTGGCCGTTGTTGTTCCATCATCTCGCCAGGCGCGAGGACGTCGTCGCCATGAGCGAAGAACTCTTCAGCGTCGTGCTGAGCGGTGCCGTGAAAATACCCTTGCACGCCCGGATCCCGCTCGCCAAAGTGGCCGAAGCGCATCGCCGGCTAGAAGCGCGGCAGACGATCGGCGCAACCGTAATGCTTCCTTAGAGCAATTCCCAGTTCAGCCTGGACGCAGCATGGCGTGGGAAATGGCGAAGATGCGTTCGGCGCCGAGCATGTAGGCCATCAGCGTCTCGCGACGGAACAGGCCTGCATAGGCGCGGTCGAGCACGTTGAGCGAGCCGGTGTAGGCGCCGAAGGCCGGCATGATCATGCGGCCGCCATCGGCGGCGAAGCAGCGCCGCCGCACCGAGCGGCCGCGCTGGACGATGCGGGCGCAAGGGTGGAGATGGCCTGATATCTCGCCTTCCACGCGCACCTTCGACGGCTCGTGCCGGAAGAGCAGCGAGCCGATGGCTAGCTCGCGCACGGTCTCGCCGGGCAGGTCGGCCGGCGCGTCGGGATCGTGGTTGCCGGCGATCCAGAACCAGTCACGGCCCGCCATCAGGCTTTCCAGCCGATCTCGGAAACTCGCGTGCATGCGCTCGGCGCCGCCGCCGTCATGGAAAGAGTCGCCCAGGCTGATGACGATCGCCGGCTGGTAGTCGGCGATCGCCGCCTGCAGCCTGAGCAGTGTCGCACCTGTATCGTAAGGCGGGATCAGCGAGCCTCGCCTGGCGAAGGAAGAGCCTTTTTCCAGATGCAGGTCCGATACCGCGAGCAGCCGCAGGTCAGGGAAGTAAAGCACGCCGCGCGGGTCGCAGACGGCGCGCTCGCCGGCGATGCCGATCAGGTCGGCCTCGGCGATCAGCGTTGCGCGCGTCAGCGAAAAATTCATCCCTCTCCGTCCCCAGTCCTTATCGGCCCATGGCCTCCTCGACCAGATCGGCGGCTTCCATCAGCAGCGTCTCGTTGGCACCGCCATTGACCGGTTCCTTGCCGATCTCCAGCATCACCGGGATCGCTAGCGGCGAAATCTGGTCGAGATGCTTATGCACGATTCGACCTCGCACACGCGAGAGCATCTCGGCGAGCCTGCTGACATCGAGCAGGCCGGCGGAGGCATCGGTGCGCGTCGCCTGCAGCAAGATATGGTCCGGCTCGTGGCTGCGAAGCACATCGTAGATCAGATCGGCCGAGACCGTCACCTGCCGGCCGCTCTTTTCCTGTCCGGGAAAGCGCTTCTCGATCAGCCCGGCGATAACCGCGCAGGTGCGGAAGGTGCGCTTCAGCATCCAGCTGTCGTTCAACCAGGCTTCGAGGTCGTCGCCCAGCATGTCCTCGTCGAACAGTTGGCCGAGTGATGGCTTCTTCGCCCTGAACAAAGCCGCCATGTCGTCCAGCGCCCAGACGGCAAGCGAATAGTCGGTGGCGACGAAGCCGAGCGGTCTCGCATGCGCGCGCTCCAGCCGCCGTGTCAAAAGCATGCCCAGCGTCTGGTGCGCCAGCCGGCCCCCGAACGGATAGGCGACCATGTAGTGGCGGTTGCCGCGCGGAAAGGTCTCGACCAGCAGGTCGCCGCGCTTCGGCAGCACCGACTTTTCCTTCTGCAGGCGAAGCCAGTCGGCGACCTGCTCCGGCAGGGCCTGCCAGCGATCGCTGTCGGCCAGCATGCCGCGCACCTGCTCGGCCAGGTAGGTCGACAGCGGGAATTTGCCGCCGGCATAGGAGGGCACGATGATGTTGGCTCCGGCGCCGTTGGAGACGACGCATTCGTTCTCGCGGATGCCTTCGAAACGCAGCACCTTGCCGGCAAACAGGAAATTGTCACCGGGGCGCAGCGTCTCGGCGAAATACTCCTCGACCTTGCCAAGCACCGGCCCGCCGCGTCCGGCCATGCCGCGCCCCTGCCGGACATAGCGGACATTGAGCTCCGGCATCTCGACGATGGTGCCGACATTCAGCCGGTATTGCTGCGCGACACTCGGATGCGAGACGCGCCACAGACCCTCCTTGGTCCGGCGGATGCGGGCATAGCGCTCATAATTCTTCAGCGCGTAGCCGCCGGTAGCGACGAAATCGATGACGCGGTCGAAGGTCTCGCGCTCCAGCGCGGCATAGGGGGCGGCGCTTCTCACCTCCACGAATAGATGCCCGGCATCGAAGGGTCCGCCGCAGGCCACGCCCAGCACATGCTGCGACAGCACATCGAGCGCGCCCTTGATCAGCGGCGGCGTGTCCTGCGCGCCAAGATAGTTGGCGTCGAGGGCGGCGCGGCATTCCAGCACCTCGAAACGGTTGGCCGGAATCAGGATCGCCTTGGACGGCTCATCCATGCGGTGGTTGGCGCGGCCGATGCGCTGCGCCAGCCGGCTTGCCCCCTTGGGCGCGCCGACATGCACGACCAGATCGACATCGCCCCAGTCGATACCGAGATCGAGCGTCGAGGTGGCGACGATGGCGCGTAGTGCATTCTCTCCCATCGCCTTCTCGACACGCCGGCGCTGGCCGACATCGAGCGAGCCGTGATGCAGCGCGATCGGCAGCGAATCCTCGTTTGCCCGCCACAGCTCCTGGAACAGCAGTTCGGCCTGGCTGCGGGTGTTGACGAACAAAATCGTCGTGCGGTGTCTTTTGATCGCCTCGTAGATTTCCGGGATGGCATAGCGGGCCGAATGACCGGACCACGGCACGCGCTCCTGCGAATCGAGAATGGAGATGTCGGGCTTGGCGCCGCCTGCCACGGTGATCAGTCCGGCCATCTCGCCGGGTGGGTTCTGCGCGACCAGCCAGCGGCGCAACTCGTCGGGCTCGGCGACGGTCGCGGAAAGCCCGATCGTCTGCAGATTGGGAACGAAAGCGCGCAGCCGCGCCAGGCCGAGCGCCAGCAGATGACCGCGCTTCGAGGTGACCAGCGAATGCAGTTCGTCGAGCACGATGTAGCGCAAATCCTCGAAGAAGCGTCTTGCATCGTTCGAGGCGATCAACAGGGCAAGCTGCTCGGGCGTCGTCAGCAGGATGTCGGGCGGCGCCAGCTTCTGCCTTTGGCGCTTGTGCGAAGGCGTGTCGCCGGTGCGCGTCTCGATGGTGACGGGAAGCCCGATCTCTTCCACTGGCTTGCCGAGATTGCGCTCGATGTCGACGGCCAGCGCCTTGAGCGGCGAAATGTAGAGCGTGTGGATGCCGCGATGCGCCTCGCCGGGCTTCCGCCTGGGACGGTTGGCAAGTTCGATCAGCGAAGGCATGAAGCCGGCGAGCGTCTTGCCGGCGCCGGTCGGCGCGATCAGCAGCACCGACTGGCCGGCTTGCGCCCGCGCCAAAAGTTCAAGCTGATGGGCGCGCGGCGACCAGCCCTTCTGCCCGAACCATCTGACGAATGGCTCGGGCAGCACCACGGCGGCATTCCGTTCGGCAAGGCGCGGCTGCTCTGTCACGCGCCAGAGGTAGCGCGACGGCGCGCGATCGCCAAGAAAAATCGGAACAAAAGGGGATCAACGTTCCTCGCCCCGTTTACGGGGAGAGGAAGGTCAGGGCCGCCGAAACCCCGTCGGGCCGCCATAGAGATAGCCGATGCGCTCGACGGCCTCCTTCAGCCCTTCGCGCGAGACCAGCATTGTGTGGCCGTTGGCGTGGATCATGGTGTCGGGGTCGGTCATGATCGCGACATGGCCCTTCCAGAAGACGAGGTCGCCGCGCCGCAAGCCCGCGAAGTCAGGTCCCGGATCGAGCGGCTCGCCGATCGATGCCGCCTGCATGTCGGAGTCGCGCAGCACGTCCTTGCCCGTCATGCGCATCGCCAATTGCACGAGGCCGGAGCAGTCGATGCCGAAGCCGGAGACGCCGCCCCACAGATAGGGCGTGCCGAGAAAACCCTCCGCAACCGAAACATAGTCGGTCGCAACTTCGCCTATGGATCGCAGATGGGCCGCGATAAGCGCCTGGCCGGACGACAAAAGGGCATAGGGCGTGCCGCGCGTTTCGGCCGAGCCCGTCACAGTCACCGCCGAGCCCATCGACAATTGGCCGCTTACCGGGATGCGCAGGTCAGGGCCAGGATAGAGGAAGGTGCGCGGCACCGAGACGACATGGGTCGGCGCGTGATCCCTCGCCCCAAGCACGGTGTCGGCGACATAGCCGACATAACCGTCGCGCTCGGCCTGGATCCAGGCCCAGCCTTCCCTCTCCTCGAAGACCAGGACATCGTCGCCGAACACGGCCTGCGTGTTGACGCCGGCATCCCAGCGCGGTGCCTTGCGCAGATCCGCCACCGGAACGGAAATCCGCGCCGGTAGCCCGGCGACGAAACGCTCGGCTGAAACCTCGCCTTTCAGCCTGGCATCGGCGAGATCGGAACGGAAGGCGTGGAGGCGGGCATCCCTGGCGGTCAAATCGGCACTCGGTCAGATGGACGATCGGTCAGATGGGCAGTTCATGGGCCCTAGCGATGATACCATCGCCGAAGCGCTCGACAAAGAGCGCGCCCTCGACGGTACGCCTGATCAGGACGTTGCGCTTGTCGAGCTCATCGCGGTGGCGCGACACCAGCTTCAGCGCGCCCATCGTGTCGAGCGCTCGCGTGATGACCGGCTTGGTGACGTTGAGCCGGGCCGCGAGCCCACGCACCGTATGCGGCGGCGGGTCGAGATAGATGGTGAACAGGATCGCCGTCTGGCGCATGGTGAGATCGGGCGCGCCGTCGCGCACCTGCGACAGCATCACCTGCTGCCACAGTCTGAGAGCCTGGCTGGGGCGCATCGAGATCGACATCGCCCCAGCATGCCGGCAAATTGTTTCGGTTCCGTTTCAGTACCGGCGTATTTGGCCCCAAAGGCATCACCCGAAACGCCTGGAGATAATCCGCTCCAGCGCGCGAATGCCCTGCGCCTCGCCGCCGGCAATGCCATGCGCGCGATCCGACGGATTCCAGGCGAAGATGTCGAAATGCGCCCAGCGCGGCGTCTTCTCGACGAAGCGTTTGAGGAAAAGCGCCGCAGTGACCGAGCCGGCGAAGCCATCGCTGGTGACGTTGTTGATGTCGGCGATCTTCGACGACAGCTTTGCATCGTAGGGTCGCCACAAGGGCATGCGCCACAGCGGATCCTCGACCGCCATCGATGCCGCCGACAGCTCGGACGCCAGCACCTCATCGCCGGTGTAGAAGGGCGGCAGATCCGGACCGAGCGCGACACGGGCAGCGCCGGTCAGCGTCGCCATGTCGACGAGCAGCTCGGGCTGTTCGTCATCGGCCAGCGCCAGCGCATCCGCCAGCACCAGCCGCCC
>NZ_RZOT01000264.1:0-7927 GCF_003999085.1 Mesorhizobium sp. M4A.F.Ca.ET.090.04.2.1 | reverse complement strand
CCCTGGAAAAGGCCTCGCGCGCGGCCGGCAGATCGTTGCGGCCGAGCTCGGCAAAGCCGAGCTGCACCAGAACATCGGCATTGCCGGGTTTCAGCGCCAGCGCGCGCTTGAGCAGGTCCGCCGCCTCATCGAAATGCTGGGCTTGCCTTGCCTTGACGCCGGACGCGTAGAGCTCGTCGGCGGTCTGGGCCAATGAGACGCCGGGAGATGCGGCGATTGCCAGGAACATGCATGCGGCAATGGCGGCGCGCCGGCTTCGCTGCATCAGCGCTTGTTCCGCGCGATCAGACGCGCAAGCCGGGCCAGGAGTTCTTCGGGGATGAACGGCTTCACCAGGTAGTCGTCGGCACCCTTTTCGAGCGCCGAGACGATGTCCTTTTCGGCCTTGCGCGCGGTCAGCATGACGACCGGAGTTTCGGACAGAGCCGGATCGCCCTTGATGCGCGCCAGCACCTCGATGCCGTCAGCCTTGGGCATCATCGCATCGAGCACGATGATGTCGGGTGCGTCCCGCTCCGCCTTGGAGAGCGCTTCGGCACCGTCGACCGCTTTGATGACCTCGTATCCCTTCGCCCTCAGCCTGAATTCCATCAGCTCGAGCAGCAACGGATCGTCATCGCAGATCAGAATTCTTGCCTTCGCTCCGTTCACCTGTCCTGCTCCGGTTCCGTCGCCCCCCGGAGTGATCAATCCATGGACCGCCATCCGCCAATGCGGGTCCATGCCATAGTTCCGCGCGGGTGTTCCCCGCGCCCGCCAACGCCGCGTAATCATAGATAAAGCCGATTCGCGACGGCCGCATTTCGATACAATCAGTAGATGAATATGAGGGCATGGTATAGGAGCCGTAAACGGCGCCGCACAGCTTCCGCAGCAGCTTATCGCCTATGCCGGCCGCGTGGACATCCGAAGCAGGCCGTCAGCCCGTTCGTAGCGCAAGCAGCTTGCTGACTTCACCGGCAAGCGCCAGCGGGTCGAAGGGTTTGGCGATGACCCCGACTGCCCCCATGGCCAGATAGTGTTCGACCTGATGCGTCTGGGTGCGCGCCGTGATGAACGCCACGGGTATCGATGCCGTAAGCGGCGAGGCGGCCAGCCGCTTCAGCGTCTCCGGCCCGTCCATGTCCGGCATCATCACGTCGAGCAGGATGAGGTTGGGCTGCCAATCGGCGGCGACCGCCAGTGCTTCGGCGCCAGAAGAGCAGGACCGCACCTCGAACCGTGGCTCGAGCTCGAGCGACATTTGGGCGATCTCGCGAATGTCGTCCTCGTCATCCACATAGAGTATCCTTGTCGACATCAACCTCACTCCCTTGCTTGCACGGTGGGTCCCGCTGCGTTGCGGGACGCAACCAACATGCGTCGGACCAGCTTGGCCACATCGATCTCCGACGCCCTGGTCTTGGTCATCATCGCCTGCACCCGGTCGCCGAGTTTCTCGTCCATCTCCGCCGCCGAGAACACGATAACTCCGGTCTCCTGCGGCAGATCGATGAGCAGATCCAGCCCCGATCCGTCAGGAAGCGCGATGTCGAGGATGACCAGGTCGTAGCGATGCTTCGCGACCGCCCGCCGCGCCTCCTGCAGCGTTTTCGCCGAAGCGATCAAGACGTCCGGACCCAGCCCCGCCGACATTACGGCAAGCACACCTTCGTCGTCCTCGACGTGGAGGATCCTCGGCCTCCGCTCGACCTTGCCGGCGACGATCTTGGCGAGAGCGGCATGAAGCCGCGTCGAATCCACCGGCTTTTCCAGCCAGTCGACGATGCCGACGGCGGTGCCGTTCAGCGAACGCTTGGCCTCATCGGCGACGGCGGAGATGACGATGACCGAAATGTCGGAATTCACCGGTGACGCCCTGATGTCGTGAAAGAGCTTGATACCGGATTCCCCGGCAAGCTTGATATCGAGCGTCAGCGCCACATAGTCGCGGGTGCGCAGGAGCGCCATGGCGGTGTCGATGTCGGGGGCGACGTCGCTGGAAAAGCCTTCCGCATCGAGGAGTGCCGCGATCACCGCCGCGACATCGGTCTCGTCCTCGCAAATGAGAACACGCAGGCGGCCATCGCGCGGCCGCGATCGACGCTCCGTCGCAACCGGCTTCTCGGCCTGCCTTTGCGCTTCGGCAAGGTCGACGTGGAACGAGGTTCCCTTGCCTTCCTCGGTTTCGAAGGAAACGGCGCCGCCCAGCTTTTCCACGATGGTCTTGACGATGCTCAAGCCGAGACCGGTGCCGCCCTGCTTGCGGGTGCTCGACGCGTCCGCCTGCTCGAACTTGCCGAATATGCGGCTGCGGAATGCCTCGGGAATGCCAGCGCCCTGATCGATCACCGAGATGCGCAGCATGTCACGATCGCGGCGCTCCAGTTTCACCGTCACGGTGCCGTCGGCGTCGGAGAACTTGATTGCATTCGACAGGAGATTGGCCATCACCTGATGCAGGCGATCCTCATCGATGTTGGCCTCGGCGCGCGGGGCATCGTCGACCAGGACGATGCGGATTCGGCCATCGGCCCTATAGTTGGAACTGGCGGCAATGGCCTGCTCCAGCAGGGGGCGAACAGGCATCTGCCTGATCTTGAAGGCGATCACGCCCGATTCGATCTTCTCCATGTCGAGGATGTCGTTGATGAGAAGAACCAGCCTCTCGCTGTTGTTGTGGGCGATGTTGATGAGGTTGGCGGCCTTTGGCGGCAGTTCGCCCGCCACTCCGGCCGCGATCAGGCCAAGCGAACCGCGGATTGATGTCAGCGGGGTGCGCAATTCATGGCTGACCGTCGAGATGAAATCGTTCTTGAGCTGGGCATTTCGTTTCTGCTCCGTGATGTCGCGATTGTAGGTGATGACGCCGGTGATCTTGCCGGCCTCGTCGCGGAACGGCGCCTTCAGCGTGTAGAGCCAGCCCTGCCTGCCGTCCGGGAAAACCGCCGGCTGGTCGATGCGCAGCGTCTGCCCGGCCTCCAGCGCGCCCATCTCGTCCTGCCGGAAGCGCTCAGCCACATCCTTCGGATAGAAATCGAAATCCGTCTTGCCGATAAGGTTCTCGACCGAAGTGGCTCTCACCATTTCGGCGGTCGCCGGATTGGCCGCGATGAAGCGGCCGTCGACATCCTTTATGTTGAGGCAATCCGGCAGCTCGCGAACCATGGCCCGGTAGATCATGTTGGACATTGCGAGTTCGCGCCGTCGCTCCTGGCGGTCGAGCAGCACGCTGATGATGATGGTGCTGAGGAAGCGGAAAACGAGGGACGGGAACGTGCTCAGCTGCACCATGCCGGCGACGACCTGGGGTGGGATGACCAGAAGCGTGATCAGCCCGGCGAGAGCGACCGACACGCCGAGGCCGAAAATGTCGAAGATGGTGCGCGTTCGGGCGGCGACGATGTGATGCCATGCAATGCCAACGACAGCCGTGATGAGGATGCCCACGATTCCGATGCTCGCGCCCTGCCCGCCGAGATGAATGCGATAGGCAATCGAACCGGCGGTGGCGATGATCATTGCAGGCCATCCGCCAAAGAACGCGGCGGCGGCGATGAAGGCTGCGCGCAGATCGACGATGAAGCCGGCGACAGAGAGCGCCGTCGCCATGGAAATGATCGCGCCGGCGCACATGACCACGCCGAGAATCAGCGACCGCCTCCGCCGCGAAAGTCGCCCGGTGAAATCCGCCACAAGGTCCCAGGCGACCACCAGGATGGAGACCAGCGCAAGATTGGCGAGGAGTGAGCGCCAGATATCGGTCATGACTTTCCGGCTCCTTTTCTCCGATAGATACCGGCAAAACCTATCCGAGGTCTAAAGAGCCGTGGACCGGTCTGAGCGACAATGGGACAGGCCGAAACGCCGAATCGGCGACCAGTGCGAAGCGTCAGGCCGACGCGATCATCGCCCAGCGAACGGCATATGTCGACGACCTCCGGCCGCAGGCTAGGTGGCGGAAGGTCGATGGTGGCTGCGCCACCCAGGCCTCGATCTGCTGCGTGACGAAGGCAGCCGCCTGGTGGTGGATGAAATGGCCGGCGCCAGGCAGCGCCACCACGGAAGAGACGTTGTCGACCTCGCGGAACGTGCCGTCGAAGGCACTGGCCGGAACATAGCGGCCGTCGGCGCCGAAGATCACCAAAGTCGGCGTACCAAAGGCAAATGGCGTCGCCAAGCAGTTGCTGGGGCATGGCCTGGTCGACCGCATCCGCCTGCTCAGCTATCCCGGCGTCGTCGGCCACGGCAAGCCGCTGTTTGCGCCCGGCGGGCGAGTGCCGCTCGAGCTGATTTCGGCAACGCCGTTCAGCAACGGCGTGGTGGCGCTGGAATATGCAACCGCGAAGTCTTGATGCAGCTTCGCAGGGGACGGCGATGATGGCCACCTCACCCGCTTGGGAGATCGGCAGCTTTCCCTCACCCGGCCTTCTTGCCCCGCTTGCCCTTCACGGCAGCCCTGCCCTCCAGCACCCGCTCGACCTCGCGCTTCAGCTGGTCCTTGATCTCGACCGTCTCGGCCATCAGCGTGTCGATCTTGAGGAAATCGAGCACGCGGTACTTCGACACGTTCGGGCGGATCAGTATGTCGGGCGGGCACTGCCGCAGCTTGTTGGCGATGATCGACTGCATCATCAACTGCGTGGCGCCGTACATCAGATCGACGGTGGTCGGGTGCCGGCGCTCGGCCTCGCTCGGCGCGCCGACGACGTCGATGGCGATGATAATGTCGGCGTCCTTTTCGATGAGGTCAAAGGGCACGGGGTTGTAGATGCCACCGTCGATCAGCACGCGGCCGTCGCGCGTCACCGGACGGAACACCGCCGGAATGGCGGCGGAAGCGGCCAATGCCGAATGCAGGTCGCCGTCCTCGAAGACGGCGAGCTTGTGGCCGAAATAGTCGGTCGCCGTCACTTTCAGCGGGATCTTCAGCTGTGCGAAGGTTTCCGGGATGGCGTCGGGCAGGAAGGATTTCAGGATGCGCTCGACATTGAATTGGCTGACGCGGATGCCGTTCTGCATAGCCTCGGCGATGGTTCCCGGTCTTGCCCGCCACATGCGCGAGGCCACCTCGGCGCGGCTGCCGAGGATAGAACGGGCATAGGCGTGGATCTCCGCACCGGTCATGCCGGAGGCCATGCCGGCGCCCATGATGGCGCCAATCGAGGAGCCGGCGATCGCCGCCGGCCTGATGCCGAGCTCGTCCAGTGCCTCTATTGCGTGGATGTGCGCGAGACCGCGCGCGCCGCCGCCACCGAAGGCAACGCCGAAGGTGGGACCGCCGCTAGCCATTGCTCACCATCTTCCCGCCCCGGGCCTCATCCCTTGCTTCCTAGCGGTGGACCGACGACCATGATGGCGGGATCGGACGACAAAAGCTTCTTCGCCGCCGCCTTGACGTCGGCGATCGTCACCGCGTTGATGAGGGCCGCGCGACGCTGCAGATAGTCGATGCCGAGATTGTCGAGCTGCAGTTCCAGCAGCGTCGCGGCGATAGAAGCCGAAGAGTCCAGATTGTTGATGGCATAGGCGCCGATCATGTATTTCTTGGCCGCCTCGAGTTCGACTTCGGTCGGACCCTGCTCCGCCATCCCCTTCACCACCTGGCGCACCAATGCGAGCGTCTCGGCGGCACGGTCCGAGCGAGTCGCGGTGGTGATGACCAACGCGTTGGAATGCTCGTGGTCGACCAGGTTGGAATCGACGCCATAGGCAAGGCCGCGCTTTTCGCGCACCTCTTCATAGAGGCGCGAGGTGAAGGTGCCGCCGCCGAGGATATCGTTCACCAGCACGGCGGCGAAGAAATCCGGTGCGCTGCGCTTCACGCCGGGATAGGCGAACTGCAGCGAGGTCTGCGGCAGGTCGTAGTCGACTTCCAGCTGCTGGCCGAGCTTCGGCTGGGTGTCGGCGATCGGGGCGAGCGCCTGCTTCTGCGGCAGGTCGCCAAACAGCTGGTCGAGCTTCCGCCTCAGGGTTGCCGCGTCGATGTCGCCGACCACGGCGACATGCAGGCCGTCGCGGGCGAAACTTGCCTTGTGGAAAGCGCCGAGGTCCTGCGGCGTGATCGCGGCGATGCTCTGCCTGGTGCCTTCATCGGGCCTCGAATAGGGATGCTCGCCATAGATCGCGCTTAGCCATTTGCGCTGGGCGATCGCGTTCGGGTCGCGCTCGTTGGCGATGATGCCCGACAGCACCTGGGCGCGCACGCGGTCGAGCGGCGCCTGGTCGAAGCGCGGTCTGTTGACGGCAAGCGTCAATAGGTCGAAGGCGGCGTCCTTCCCTTCCGACAGCATGCGCATCGAGCCATAGGTGCCATCGCGCTGCGCGTCGAAGCTCATCTCGGCGCCGGCATCGTCAAGTTTCACCTGGAAGGCGTCGCTGTCGAGGTCGCCGGCGCCCTCGTCGAACAGGCCGGTCATCAGGTTGGCAAGCCCTTCCTTGCCAGCCGGGTCCTGCGCCGTGCCGCCGTCGAAGACGAAGCGGATGGCGACGATCGGCACCGTATGATCCTCGACCAGCCAGGCGGTGATGCCCTTTTCAGACTTCACCTCCTGGATGTTCATCGCGGCACGGGCGGCAAGCGCCGGCAGGACGAGGAAGAACAAGGTAAAGCAAAGGGTGGCGAAGGCGCGTGCCAATTTCCCGTCTCTCCTTGAAGGAAAATGGTGAGCCTGGTGGGGAAAAGGCATCGTGCGGCTGTGCTGGTGCGTCATCATCAATTCCCCGCCTGTTGCTGCGGCAGAAGATAGCCGGTCGTCGAATGATCGAGCACAAGATAGCGAGCGGCGACCGTCTTGACCTCCTCGGCGGTGACCTTGCGGATGCGGTCCGGCCATTCCAGGACGTCGCGCACATTGCCGCCCGTGGCCAGCGTCGCGCCGTACATGTTGGCCATGTCGTCCTGCTTGTCGCGGGCGAAGATCATCGAGCGGACATAGCGCTGCTTGGCCTTTTCCAGCTCGTCATCGGTGACGCCGTCCCTGGCGATGCGGGCGACCTCGGCGTTGACCGCCGCTTCGACATCGGCGAGCCTGGCATCGCCGCGCGGCGCGGCGTAAACGGTGAAGTTGGTGGCGTCGAGCATGGTGCCCTGGAAGAAGGCGCCGGCTTCCGCGGCAATGCCCTGCTTGACCACGAGCTGCTGGTAGAGCCGGCTGCGGTTGCCACCGCCAAGGATCTCGGCCAGCAGGTCGAGCGCCTCGGCCTCGCCTGGCTGGGCCGTGTGATAGGACGGCACCACCCACTGCGTCGAGAAGCTCGGCACGGAAACGCGCGCGTCCGTCAGCGTCACCGTCCGTTTGGTGTTCTGCTCTGGCTCGACCGGGCGAATGCGCGGCGGCAGGTCCGGGCCGCGCGCGACCTTGCCGTAGGTCTTCCCGGCCAGCGCCTTCACCGTGTCGGGCTCGACATCGCCGGCCACCACCAGCACGGCGTTGTTCGGCCGGTAATACTTGTCATAGAAGGCGATCGCGTCGGTGCGGTTCAGTTGTTCCATCTCCTGCATCCAGCCGATGACCGGGATGCGGTAGGGCTGGTTCTGCCAGAGCGTGGTGTCGACTTCCTCGTCCAGCACCGCCTGCGGGTTGTTGTCGATGCGCGAACGGCGTTCCTCAAGGATCACGTCGCGTTCGGTCTTGATGACGTCGTCGGTAAGGATGAGATTGCGCATGCGGTCGGCCTCGAAGGCCATCATCTCGCCCAGCGCCGACGGGGCCACCGTCTCGTGGAAGGCTGTGTAGTCGTAGGAAGTGAAGGCGTTGTTGGAGCCGCCGATCTCCGAGACGGCGCGATCGAACTCGCCGGCGGCGTGGTTGGTCGTCGCCTTGAACATCAGGTGTTCGAAGAAATGCGCGATGCCGGACTTGCCGGCCGGCTCGTCGGCGCTGCCGATCTTGTACCACACCATATGGGTGACGATCGGCGCGCGATGGTCGGGGATGACCACCAC
>NZ_RZOT01000263.1:0-8056 GCF_003999085.1 Mesorhizobium sp. M4A.F.Ca.ET.090.04.2.1 | reverse complement strand
ATGCAATCGCGGTGATGCACAATGGCGAATTGTCGAAACCGCTACCGATCGCCGAAGCGACCTTCGAGAAGATCGGCCTCTTGATGGGCGGCGCCGAGCCCGGCCACGCCGAACACACGCTGGAGACGGCATGATGCGCCTCGAACTCGTCAAACGCCCGCAGCGCTCGGCGCTGTTTTCGATGCTGTCGCCCTTCATCGCCTTCGCGTTGACGATGATCGCCGGGGCCATCCTGTTCGCGCTGCTCGGCGTCAATCCGCTCAATGCCTTCAAGATCTATTTCATCGAGCCGATCAGCCAGGTCTGGCAGTTGCACGAGTTGGCGATCAAGGCCGCTCCGCTGATCCTGATCGCGGTCGGCCTGTCGGTCTGCTACCGGGCCAATATCTGGAACATCGGCGCCGAGGGGCAGCTGATCTTCGGCGCCATTTTCGGCTCGATCATCCCGGTGCTGTTCCCCCATTTCGAAGGCCCGCTGGTGCTGCCGCTGATGCTTATCCTCGGCATGTTCGGCGGTGCAGTCTATGCCGCCATCCCGGCACTGCTGAAGACGCGCTTCAGCACAAACGAGATCCTGACCAGCCTGATGCTGGTCTACGTCGCACAGCTCTTCCTCGACTGGCTGGTGCGGGGCCCGTGGCGCGATCCGCAAGGCCATGGCTTCCCGCAGACCATCCAGTTCGGCGACTCCGCCATCCTGCCCGAACTGATGCCTGACGCCGGGCGCGCCAATTGGGGCTTCGTCTTCGCCCTGGTCGCCGCCGTGCTGATCTGGCTGCTGATGGGCCGCATGCTGAAGGGCTTCGAGGTCCGCGTGCTGGGCTCCAGCCCGAGGGCAGGGCGCTTCGCCGGCTTCGGCTTCAACCGCATGGTGTTCTTCACCTTCCTGTTGTCGGGGGCGCTTGCCGGCCTGGCCGGTATCTCGGAAGTCTCAGGCGCGATCAACCAGCTGCAGCCCGTGATCTCTCCCGGTTATGGCTTCACCGCCATTATCGTCGCCTTCCTCGGCCGGCTCAACCCGCTCGGCATCATCGCCGCGGGCCTTGTTCTGGCGCTGACCTATCTCGGCGGCGAGGCCGTGCAGAGCGCGCTCGGCATCTCCGACAAGGTGGCGCGCGTGTTCCAGGGCATGCTTCTTTTCTTCGTGCTCGGCTGCGACACGCTCATCCACTACCGCATTCGTCTGATCGGCTTTGCCGCGCCAAAGCTCGAGGCCGCGCCCAAGCTGGAGGAGGCACGCTGATGGAAATCACCGTCAACATTCTTTTGACCATCGCCACCGCGGCGACGCCGCTGCTCATCGCGGCAATCGGCGAACTGGTGGTCGAGCGCTCCGGCGTCCTCAACCTCGGCGTCGAGGGCATGATGATCATGGGCGCCGTCGGCGGCTTCGGCGCCGGCTATCTCACCGGTTCGCCCTGGATCGGCCTGCTCGCCGCGATCGCCGTGGGGGCGCTGTTCTCGCTGCTGTTTGCCGTCATGACGCTGTCGCTGGCCACCAACCAGGTGGCGACCGGCCTGTCGCTGACATTGCTCGGCCTCGGTCTCTCCGGCATGATGGGAACGAGTTTCGTCGGCCAGCCCGGCCAGCGCCTGCCCAATCTCGACATTCCCGGCCTGAGCTCGATCCCGGTCGTCGGCAAGCTCATCTTCGGCCAGGATCCGGTCTTCTACATCTCGATCGCGCTGACCGCCGCCGTCACGTGGTTCCTGTTCAGGACCCGCACCGGTCTGACGCTCCGCTCGATCGGCGACAGCCACTCTTCGGCGCATGCGCTGGGCATCCACGTCATCCGCTACCGCTATCTGGCGGTGATCTTCGGCGGCGCCTGCGCCGGTCTTGCGGGCGGACACCTGTCGCTGGTGTACACGCCGCAATGGGTGGAGAACATGACCGCGGGGCGCGGCTGGATCGCGCTGGCGCTGGTGGTGTTCGCCTCCTGGCGGCCGTGGCGGGTGCTGGCCGGCGCCTACATCTTCGGCGCGGTGTGGATCGGCCAGCTTCATGCACAGGCTTTTGGCATTCCGATACCGTCGCAGATGCTTTCTTCGCTGCCCTATCTGGCAACCGTCGTGGTTCTCGTTCTAATCTCGCGCAACAAGCGTCTGACGATGATGAACACGCCGGCTTCCTTGGGGCAGCCATTCGTTCCGGATCGTTGACAACAAACAAAAAGACGGGAAGCTCCAAGGCTTAACTCAGAGAGGTAACACGATGAAAAAATTGCTTATTGCCCTGATGACCACGACCGCGGCCATTTCGCTGGCGGCAACGGCCGAAGCCGCCGACAAGCTCAAGGCGTGCTGGGTCTATACGGGCCCGATCGGCGACTTCGGCTATTCCTACCAGCACGACCAGGGCCGCCTCGAGGTGGAGAAGGCGCTCGGCGACAAGGTCGAGACCGCTTATCTGGAGAACGTCTCGGAAGGCCCCGACGCCGACCGCGCCTTCGAGCGCCTGGCGCGCGAAGGCTGCAAGCTCATCTTCGGCACCTCCTTCGGCTTCATGGATGCCGAAGTGAAGGTGGCCAAGAAATTCCCGAAGGTGATGTTCGAGCACGCCACTGGCTACAAGACCGGCGACAATCTCGGCATCTACAATGCGCGCTTCTATGAAGGGCGCTACGTCCTCGGCCAGATCGCCGCCAAGGAATCGAAGGCCGGCGTCGCCGGCTACATCGTGTCCTTCCCGATCCCCGAAGTGGTGATGGGCATCAACTCCTTCATGCTCGGCGCGCAGTCGGTCAACCCGAACTTCAAGGCCAAGATCGTCTGGGTGAACTCGTGGTTCGATCCGGGCAAGGAAGCCGACGCCGCCAAGGCGCTGTTCGACCAGGGCGCAGACATCATCGTCCAGCACACCGATTCCACCGCCGCGCTGCAGGTGGCGGAGGAGCGCAAGCTGCACGGATTCGGCCAGTCCTCGGACATGATCAAGTTCGCGCCGAACGCGCAGCTCACCTCGCTTACCGACGAATGGGGGCCGTACTACATCAGCCGCGTCCAGGCTGCCATCGACGGCACCTGGAAGCCGGACAATGTATGGCTGGGCATCAAGGACGGCGCCGTCAAGCTTGCGCCGTTCACCAACATGCCCGACGACGTCAAGGCGATGGCCGAGGCGACCACCAAGAAGATCGCCGATGGCTGGAACCCCTTCACCGGGCCGATCGCCAAGCAGGACGGCTCGCCCTGGTTGAAGGACGGCGAAGTCGCAGACGACGGTACGCTGCTCGGCATGAATTTCTACGTCAAGGGCGTCGACGACAAGCTGCCGCAGTAAGCGACGGTCGGACATTGAAATGAAAGGCCGCCCTCGGGGCGGCCTTTCATTTGCCGCATATTTTGCGTCAGACCGCCGAGCCGTAGAGATCGTAGGCGTCGGCGCGATCGACCTTGACCGTAACGATGTCGCCGGCGCGCAGCGGACGGCGTGACTGGATGTGCACCGAGCCGTCGATCTCCGGTGCGTCATATTTGGTGCGGCCCTTGGCCGACATTCCGTGCGCCTCGTCGATCAGCACCGGCAGGCGCTTGCCGACCTTCTTGGCGAGCTGCGTGGCCGAGATCTTCTGCTGGCGCTGCATGAAGCGATGCCAGCGCGCTTCCTTGATCTCCTGCGGCACCTGCTCGAGGCCGAGATCGTTGGAGCGCGCCCCCTTGACCGGCTCGTATTTGAAACAGCCTGCGCGGTCGATCTTCGCCTCGTCCAGCCAGTCGAGCAGCATCTCGAAATCCTCATCCGTCTCGCCCGGAAAGCCGACGATGAAGGTGGAGCGGATGGCGAGATCCGGGCAAGTCTCGCGCCAGCCGCGGATGCGCTCAAGCGTCTTTTCGCCATGCGCTGGCCGGCGCATGTTCTTCAGCACCTGCGGCGAGGCATGCTGGAACGGGATGTCGAGATAGGGAAGGATCTTACCGTCCGCCATCAGCGGAATGACGTCGGCGACATGCGGGTAGGGATAGACATAGTGCATGCGGATCCAGATGCCGAGCTTGCCGAGCTCTTCGGCCAGGTCGAGGAATTTTGCCTTGACCTCGCGGTCGCCGAACATGCTGGTCTGGTACTTGATGTCTATGCCGTAGGCGCTGGTGTCCTGCGAGATGACGAGGATTTCCTTCACGCCAGCCTTGGCCAGCTTCTCGGCCTCGCGCAAAACGTCGGCCGCCGGTCGTGAGACGAGGTCGCCGCGCAGCGCTGGGATGATGCAGAAGGTGCAGCGGTTGTTGCAGCCTTCGGAGATCTTGAGATAGGCGTAGTGGCGCGGCGTGAGCTTCACGCCTTGCGGCGGCAGAAGGTCGATATAGGGATCGTGGCTGGGCGGGGCCGCCTCGTGCACCGCTGCCATGACGCTCTCATAGGCTTGCGGCCCGGTGATCGCCAGCACATTGGGGTGCTTCTCGCGGATGACCTCGGGCTCGGCGCCAAGGCAGCCGGTGACGATGACACGGCCATTCTCGGACAGCGCCGAGCCGATGGCGTTGAGCGACTCGTCGCGCGCGGAATCGAGGAAGCCGCAGGTGTTGACCACGACGAGATCGGCCCCGTCATGCTTGCGCGCGATCTCGTAGCCTTCCGCGCGCAGCCGCGTGATGATGCGCTCGGAATCGACGAGCGCCTTCGGGCATCCAAGACTGACGAAACTGACGCGAGGGGCAGACATAAGCTTTTCCGGGCTTTTCGGGATCGGCGGCGCAATACCACACTAATTGCGGCATTGGTATGGGCAACGGCTGCGGCGAAACACAACCGTCGTTGTTCCGCCTGCCGCTGGCGCCGATCGTCAACTTACCGCTGCATTGACATGCGGCCACACTTCCATCGCGCCCCGATAGACCATGTCGACTGCCACATAGAGGATGATCGCCAGGCCGATATAGGCAATCCAGCGATAGCGATGCAGCAGCCTGGCGATGAAGCTCGCGGCAAGGCCCATCAAGCCGATCGACAGCACGAGACCGATGACCAGCACCCAGAAATGATCGCGCGCCGCACCGGCGACCGCCAGCACGTTGTCGAGCGACATCGACACGTCGGCGACGACGATCTGCAGCGCCGCCTGGCCAAGCGTCTTGCGCGGCGCCTTGCCGGCGATCTTGCTGTCCCTGTCGAAGTCGGTATTGGACAGTGCCTCCGTCGCCTCCTCCTCGTCGGCATGAGAGGTGCGCAACTCGCGGTACATCTTCCAGCACACCCACAAGAGCAGGATGCCGCCGGCGAGCAGCAGGCCGACGATAGCCAACAGCTTGACGGTTACTGCGGCAAACAGGATGCGCAGCACGGTCGCTGCCAGCACGCCGATGAGGATCGCCCTCTTGCGCTGCTCGGTGGGCAGGCCGGCGGCCGCCAGCCCGATGACGATCGCATTGTCGCCGGCCAGCACAAGATCGATGGCAATGACCTGGAGAAGGGCGGTCAAGCTTGCGGCGCTGAAAATGTCCATCGGCTGGAGGCCCTTTGCTGTTCGCCGAGTGTCGGTCGTCGAATATCCAGACGCCCTAACGTGTATGGTTCGTGTGCGTCAAGTGACCGGCCGGAACAAGCGCGGCAAGCCGACTCTTTTCGACAGGCGAGTGATCGGTTCGGGTCAAAATGGCAGGTCGCCGACAGGCCGGCGCAAGTGCGTCGTGGCTCTAGTCGTAGAGATTGTACTTCGCCCAATCGGTTTCCGGGATCTCGTCGCCGATCCGGTAACGCAGCTGCAGGATCTGCATGTGGTCGGGCGCGGTCTGGCACTTGAACTTCAACCGATACCATTGCCCCTTGCTGCGGAAGGCCGCGCCCGGGCTCCGGATCGCGTCGGCGCTCATCTCCGGCGTAGCAAAGGCGTAGGCGACCACTCGGTCGGCCTTGTATTTGTGGTCGTCGTGGGTGATCCGATCGAGCACTTCCGCATCGCAGCGCTGTTCGAGCCGGGTCTGTGGATCAAGTTTCAGGAGGCCGGCGCGCAGCGCGTTGTCCATCGCATAGGCCGGCCATGCCAGCGTCAAGGACGCCAAAACCAAGAGGCAGAGCTTTTTCATCGGCGGGAGAAGCAGCATATTTTGTCTGAGAAATCAACCAGACCGCGGTCGGACGGCGGGCGTAGCCCTCACACGCTACTGCGGTATCTGGGCCTTTTTGCCTGTATGTGAGATGCGTCACATCGTCCAGGCTGGCGGTGCTGAAGAGTGTTTTCTCGATCCATGACGACGATACTGGAGGCGGCGATGCGCGCGACCATTTCGATCCTCGTTCTGGCGGCGTCGTTGATGCCTCCGGCCTCGCTTGCCGACCCGGTGCAATCGTCGGAAGACATCATCAAGTTTTTCGCCAGCACAGCCCAGCTCGGCCAGTCGCGCGGAATATGCGTCGGCGCCGCAGACGAATGTGACGGCAAGGCGGACGCGCCGGCGCCGGCCGGCCTGGATATGCTGGTCAATTTCAATCTCGATTCCGCCGAACTCATGCCGGACGCCCGGGCCAAGCTTGGCGAATTTGCCAAGGCGCTGAAGGACAATCGCCTGAAGAGCCAGAACTTCGTCGTCGAAGGCTATACTGACGCCTCCGGCTCGCCCACCTACAACAGGGGACTTTCGGAACGCCGCGCCCAGTCGGTGACCGCATTCCTGCTGTCGAACGGCATCGAGCCGTCGCGCATCACGTCCGTTGGCCTTGGCGCAACCCTTCCGCGGGTGGCCAATCCCTACGATCCGGTCAACCGCCGCGTCGAGATGCGCATGAACACCCAGTAGATCGCGTGATCTTGCTAGAACACGCCGCCGATGCCGATCCCACCGCTGATGTCGGGGGGAGGAGCGGCCGGACGCGAGGACTGCGGCTTCGAGGACCTTGCGGCCTTTCGGCTGGTCGCCGCCTTGCCGCGCGCAGGGGCGGCATCCGACGATATCCTGGCCGGCTTGGTCCTTTGCACGACGACCGGATCCTTGCACACGCGGCCCGACTGCAAGAACAGGTCGCCCAGCAGTTCGACGGTGGGTTCAGTCGTCGATGCCGTGCGCCGGGTGTTCTTGTAGTAGCTGGTGACGGCGCGGACGGAGCCCTTGCCCCAATTTCCGTCGACGCTCGTGCGGTAACAGCCCAGGCGACGCAGCTCTGTCTGGATACTGCGCGCGAGATCGGTGGCCTTTTCCGGGTCCGGCTCGCCGGCCGACTTGCCGACGATCAGTGTTTCGAGGCCGGAGACTACGCTTTCCTTCGCGCCGTCGAGGCTGGCGACCTGCGTCCCGGCAGGCTTGGCCGAGGGATCCGACGGCGGTGTGATCTCGACCGACCGCAATGTCTGGCCGACGATGATCACCGCGGTCTGCAGGTCGTTGGAAGCAAGCTCGACCTGCAGCTTCTCCTTGGCGACCGGATCCGACAGGATGCGCGACAGGCTGGCGCTCAACTGGGTCGGATCGAGCACCTGCTGTTCGGTGAAGTAGAATTGCTCGCGCAGATTCGACTGATCCCACGGCACCTGACGACCGAGCGTGAGCGCCTCGGTCTCGTTGCGCACGCGTATCATCATGTCGGAAATGCTGAGCCCCGGGATTTCGATGTTCTGCAACAGGGCCGTGGTGAAGGGGCTGTTGTCGCCGGCTCCATCGACCGTGGTGTTGCCGGGCTGGGTCGCAAAGGCGACGAAAATGTTCTCGCCCACCTCGACCTGCGCGAGGCCATCGGCGGTGCTGGCACCTTCGCCCACCGGGTTGTTCCGGCAGGCGTCGAGGAAGATGAAGGTTTGCCGCTCACGGCTGGCAAATTTGGCGATCACATCATTGAGCCTGATCGCGCGCGCGGTCAGCTGCTCCAGGTTTTGCGCGTCGGGCGTGTCGACTGGCAAAAGATAGTTCTCGCCCTGAAGCTGGACGCCGTGGCCAGCGTAGAAAATGAGCACCGCGTTGGCGCCGGCAAGCTTGCCGGTGGCTTCCTGAAACAGCCTGGCAAATCCCTCCGCCGAAAGATCGGTGCCGGTGAGCACGTCGAAGTTCAGCCTTCTCAGGCTCTCGGAAAGTCTTCTGGCGTCGTTGTCGGCGTTGGCAAGGTGGGGGAGGCGTGCGCTTTGGTAGT
>NZ_RZOT01000262.1:0-8068 GCF_003999085.1 Mesorhizobium sp. M4A.F.Ca.ET.090.04.2.1 | reverse complement strand
GTTGCCGGCGCTGCCGCCGGAGGCCTCGATCGCCGGACCCATGCGGCTGTAGAGCAGCTCGGCGCGCCTTGTGTCGATGAGGTTCATCGCTCCCTTGATGATGCCGTTGGTCTCGAGGAATGCCTCGTCGCACTGGGCGATGATGTCGACAATGGCATTACCGATGCAGAGCACGTCATAATCCGCATCAAAATCTCCGCCAAAAACCCGAGCCGGCTTCTTGCCATGCCGGCCGGGCGTGGTCTCGCGAGTTGAAATGGGTTGCCGCATGCGCTTGATCCAGCCGCCCTCACGCAGCTGCCGGTCCTGCTTCACGCAGCAAATCGTCAGCTTTGTCCGTCTTCTCCCAGGTGAACTCAGGCTCTTCACGCCCGAAGTGTCCGTATGTCGCCGTCTTGCGGTATATCGGGCGTAAGAGATCAAGCATCTTGATGATGCCTTTCGGTCGGAGATTGAAAACCTCGAGAACAAGGCGCTCGATCCTTTTTTCCTCGATCCTTGCGGTTCCGAAAGTATTGACCATGACAGAAACCGGACTGGCCACGCCGATCGCGTAGGCAAGCTGAACCTCGCAGACCTCCGCAAGGCCGCTGGCAACGATGTTCTTCGCGACATACCGGGCGGCATAGGCCGCCGAGCGGTCAACCTTGGATGGGTCCTTGCCCGAAAAGGCACCGCCGCCGTGACGCCCGGTCCCACCGTAGGAATCGACGATGATCTTCCGTCCTGTGAGGCCGCAGTCGCCGGCAGGCCCACCGACCACGAACCGCCCTGTTGGGTTGACCAGAAATCTGATCCCCGAAGTATCCAGGTGGGCCGGCAGGACCGGTTTTATGATCTCCTCAATGACGCCTTCGCGGACCGTGGCTTGTGAGACCGCTTCGTCATGCTGCGTCGACAGGACTATGGTATCCAGCGCCACCGGGCGGAGCCCTTCGTAGCGTACGGACACTTGAGATTTCACGTCCGGACGCAGCCAGCCAAGCTGTCCCGCTTTCCGGACCTCGGCCTGTCTTTTCGTCAAATGGTGAGCGAGTTGGATCGGCAGGGGCATCAATGTATCCGTCTCGTTGCATGCGAATCCAAACATGATGCCCTGATCCCCTGCCCCCTGCCCGAGATCCTGCCCTCGTCCTTCATCAACGCCCTGGCTTATGTCGGGCGACTGCTCGGTGAGGGCCAGAACGACGGCGCAACGTCGACCATCAAAGCCAATCGCATCATCGTCGTAGCCAATATCGAGTATCGTATCGCGGGCGACTTGGCTGTAATCGATGTGGGCATGGCTGGTGATCTCGCCAGCCACAACGACCATCCCCGTCTTCACCAACACTTCACAGGCGACGCGCGCCTTCGGATCGGTGCGCAGGACCGCATCGAGAATGGCATCGGAGATGTTGTCTGCCATCTTATCGGGGTGTCCCGCGCCGACGGATTCGGAAGAGAACACGAACTGCCTGGTCATAAAAATGCCCTCGCTTCAAGTGCTGGAGTTAGTGAGGAGTTTCTGGATTGGGGTGGCTTATCGGTCGGGGATGCCGGGAACATCGAACGCAGTGCAGAAGTCGGCAACGTCTCTTCGTACGCTCGCATGAACTTCCTGGTCATCGGGCTGGCGGCAGACCGAGTCGATGAAAGCGGCGATCTGCACCATCTCCGTTTCGCGCATGCCCATGGACGTCACCGCTGGCGTCCCTAAGCGGATGCCGCTTGTCAGCGCCGGATGCCGCCGGTCGCCCGGGACCATATTGAAATTCGCAATGATGCCTGCACGCGATAAGCGCTCCGCATAGGCTTTGCCTGACAGCGGCCGGTCCCGAAGATCAAGGATCAGCATGTGATTGTCAGTGCCCCCGGTGACGAGTTCATAACCTCGCTCCAGAAGCGCCTGGGCCAGAGCCTTGGCGTTGTGGACGATCTGCTGACCGTAGACACGAAAGGACGAGTTCGCTGCTTCCTGCAAAGCGACGGCAAGCGCGGCGATAGTATTCATATGCGGTCCGCCTTGCAGAAGAGGGAACACGGCGCGGTCTATACGTTTGGCCAGATTGTGTTTGCTCTTCGGATGATGGAGGGGCTGATAACGGTCTTCATTCCTTGATAAAATGAAGCCACCCCGGGGACCGCGGATCGACTTGTGAGAGGTGCTGGTGACCACATCGCAATGGGGCACGGGGTTCGGATGCACTCCTGCGACAACCAGGCCGCTGATGTGGGCGATGTCAGCCACCAGATACGAGTTCACCTCCGAAGCAATTTCGGCCATTGCCGCGTAGTCAAAAATACGCGGATAAGCAGTTCCGCCGACCCAAATTAGCTTCGGGCGTTCCCGCTTGGCGGTCTCGCGCAAGTGGTCATAGTCAATTTGCTGTGTCTTTTCGTGCAGCCTGTACGGGACGCGCTGATAATCGCTGCCGGAAAAATTGACGGACCAACCGTGAGTCAGATGGCCGCCTTCGGGTAAAGGCAAGCCCATCACTTTGTCACGGGGGCTCAAAAGCGCGCGATAGACAGCCTGGTTGGCTGGCGAGCCTGAATAAGGCTGGACGTTGGCGTGTTCACTGCCAAATAGCGCTTTCAGGCGCTCGATCGCGAGGGTCTCAAGCTCATCGACGATCTCGTTTCCGGCGTAGTAGCGCGCACCGGGGTATCCCTCGGCATACTTGTTGGTGAAAATCGACCCGGTCGCTTCCAACACCGCCGAGGAGGCAAAGTTCTCGGAGGCGATCAGTTTGAGAGTTGTCCGCTCCTGGCGCTCCTGTCTTAGAAGCAGTTCGCGAACGCGGGAGTCGACGGCGGCTAAGTGAGGCCGCCCGTAAGTGTCGGGCTGCGCGATGGCGCCGCCGGCGGAGTTATCCATGGTAGTCGCGCTCCATTTGGACTGATCTATTTCACGATCAAGCAGGCGGTCCCTTCAACCGCGCGTCTTGTATTGCTTCCAGGCGTTGTAGGTCTCTTTTATGATGACCATCATCGTGGGGCAGGAGATCGACCACCAATTGAGCCAGCCCGCCATCCTTGCCTCCTGCTTGCATATGGTACGAAGACTGCGGACGTTGTTCGTTGCAGCAAAGAAAGTTGGCTCTGACCAGCCGCCGGACGTGGCGTCGAACCTGCTCGCGAGGCAGACTGGTAATATCGGCCAGCTCGCCGACGGTTAGATCCGCATGCGCGCAAAGGCCCAGGATTCGAAGGCGATCAAGATGCGCTGCCGTCCTTACGCGATTTACCAGTGTCAACATTGGTTGGCATCAACCCGGACGGGATGCAGCAAGCCGCTAGCCCTTCTATCCCCATCAATCCGCATGAGATCTCTTCTCGTCATTTGCTGTAAATCCGCTGGTATGGATGCTAATGGAAGATGGATCACAGTCCTTTCTACGACTAAGACGCCAGATATTGGGGCTAATGTACCACCTGACAGGAGACTACGCTCACGAACATTATGTGAATTTTTTTTAACGTTGCTGAGAATCAAGGGTGAGGTTTGGCGAATGTCTCGCCGTCGACTGTCGAATCCTGCCCGACGGGATTATGGGGTGCGTAGCCTGCTTGTCCTTTCCACATGACCAGCGACGATGGGGCGAAGGCGGCAGACATAGCTCTGGAGCATGCTGCGGTGTCTTTGGCCTGAAGCCGAGGAAGGCGGACCGTGGCTTCCGCGCCGCTGCCGGGAGCCCCCGAACAGGCCAAGTGGATCAGCCGGGTGTTGCCGTCATAGAGCGTGAGACCCAAAGCTGGCCAGCCGCGCCCTGAGGCTGACGCACCGCTCAGCGTCCACCTTGCTCTCGAAGCCCATCGGCATAGCGCCGATAACGACTTGACCGCGTGCGTGTCGACGAGCGATCGGTGAGCGCAAGGATCGAGGGTGCAGTGCAGGATAATGCTGTTTTAAATCAGCGCTGTTTTCAGCCGACTGCCTTGAGCGTGGGCACAAGGATATAGGCCGCAGGAGATCATCGTCTGGCTGTTCGGGAGGCCGCCCTGGGCGCGCGACAGCCGTTCCTTCGGCTGCGCCAGCTCCGCCACCATCCGCGCCGTGCCTTCCGGAGACCATTCCCGCTGCCGGCCGGCGCCCGTGAAAACCTCGACCCGGCGCACCGGCTCGAGATGGCTGGGCTCAGCGTAACTCTGAAGTCGTCATATACCGAAGCCTTCACAGACTTCGGACATCTCCCTCACAGTCCGATCAAGATGGCGTCAGGAACACCGCTTGCGTTGATGCGGATGAACCCCTGCTTGTGCCACAATGACCCTTATCTCAGCGCGCGAGCCAAAGCTTCCGCGCAAGGCGACGGCTAGGATAAGGCAATGCCGACGAAGGGCACATTGCTTGCCACACTCTGGAATGATGGCATGCTCGGAAGGCCTAGGTTTTGCTCAGGGCCGCCTGCAAGGCGCGCTTGGAGGTTATTCACATAGCCTTCTGCGTAGTCCTGCGCCGTCGAGACCGAAAGATCAATGCCTGCCGCCAAGGCCTCTTCCATCAGGTGCTTTACGAGCCCATTTCGAATGGCCAGCTTGACCTCGGGGCCTGCGATAAGGCCGATCGCCTGCGCGGCCATATTGAGGCCAGCTTCCTCCAGCGCTCGCTTCATATCGCCTCCGTTAATGGCCGTACGCAGGAGATTGGCTGCTTGCGACTCAGCCTCGAGAACCATCGAGGCAAGATCGGCTACTTGTCCGAGGCCCGGAATGAAGCTGAGCAGTCCCACCGCCGTTGCCGCCAAGTCGAGCACTTTCGTCTCGATTTTGAGCACGGAGTCGACGACGTGCATGACGGCCCCGCCGTTCTTTTTGGCTGACTTAATGTCAGGCTGGTCCATCAGGCCCATCTTCATGTCCGCGACGGCATTCTGCTCTTCTGCGGTTTGGGCGCCGTGGGTGATTGGCTGCTGAACGTTGCGGTTCGCAGACGACATGTTTGTGCAAAAATGGGCAAAGTCTTTTTTGCTGATATTGCCGGAATCAACCGTATGCCCGCCGCCAAAGTCGAAGAATTTATGATGGGTCTTATAGCCCGTGATCGAATTGTTCAGGAGGCCAAACAAAAGAGGATCTGAAAGGAGCTGAGAGGCTGCTTCCCGCACTTTCGGATCAAGGCTCTTGTCGTCTTTCATTTTCGCCAGTTTGTCGCGAGTCAGAACACCGCTTCCAAAGAACGTGTCCTGATGGTCCTTGATCATCTCGACCGTATTCAGCTCAGTTTGCGTGAGGCTCATCGACGATGAGGCGACTTGCAGGAAATCCTCTTTGTGCATCTTCCCTTTCGAGCCACCGCACAACTGGTTCCAAGCATCGGGGTGATCGAGGAAATATTGCGCCGCCGCAATGACCTGGGGCGGAAATTTGCCGTTTTTCGATTCGCCGCCGACCATTTTCTTGAACTCATCCAGACTCAGGTCCTTGGACAGATTTTCGGAGTACCGGTAAAACTCCCGCAAGGCATCGCTCAAGGTCATGACCGAAGGCTGCAAACCTCCGCTGCCGTCGGATGGTATGTAGTTCTGCTCGTAGCTTTGCGCTTGGGCTTCCTGAAATGCAGCAACTTGTGGGTGGTGGTTTGAAAATCCGGCCAAGTCCTTGGCGTTGATCTTGCCTCCACAGCGGCCGTCGCCCTGCGAGCCAATCGCATAAAAAAGTCCCGAATCCTGCTGCAGTCCCTTGATCGCCGCTTTCAGATCCGGTGGCGTAGAGGGATCATTGGCTTTCTCGGTCAACGACTTCCAACTAAGCGGGCATTGGTCCTTGTGACGGTTGAGTACCGCAACAATCTGCAACTCAGCCGTGGTCAGCGACCCACCGTTCCACGTGATTCCGGGGCTCGGCCTGGGAGCCGGCTCGATCTTCGGGGTGACGCGGAGCAGATGTTGGGCTTCAGTCGCCTTGGAGCGTTGCGATTGGTCCTCCTTGAGAGCCGCCCTCATATGTGGCGGCAGCAGATCCAGTGGGTGTTGCTCCAAGCCCTTCAATGTCGATTCGACATCCGGTGCCAGATGGCCCAAAGGGTCCTGCCGCAATTTATCCATTGTCGAATCAAGATTCGACGTTGGCAGATCCCCTTGCGCGAAAGAGCCGGGCTTGTTTGCCAGCACACAAGTGGACAGCATCGCTTCGAAGCACGATGCACTTTGCTGATGCTGGGTCGCAAAATGGGAAACTTTCAGGCCCGGCCAACCCCTTGCGGACTGTAGCGAATTTGAGCGGTAGAAAGTTGAAAGATTGCTGGCCGACATTGTGCATCCTCAGACGTGACGTTGAAATCCCCACAAGAGACCCCGACAGAAGATCCCTTGCGTTTCACAAAATTCGACAATTCCAAGCGTCGGCAGGTCACGAATGCGCCTGCCCTGCCTTCAATTGCTGTGTTCCGGGCCGGCTCCAAGGTTCGGTCCAACACAATGGCCGGAGTCACCGCGAGAGCTGCCGGGACTCATCATGAGCGGATTAGCTTTCGAGAAACTGACGAGTTTGCGAAGAGTTCACAAAGGGGTAGCCGCAGTCATGTTCTTCAGAGCTGCGGCAAATCCTCAATGTTCATTTCTTGCCCAGCTCAGGCTTCCCGCCAACGCTATCCTGTTGTGGGATGTCAGAAGAATAAGAAGCATCCGGTCGTCCGTCGCGAACGACCGTAGTGGAGGAGCCGCGAAACAAGATCAGCACTGATTCCTTTGGCGTGGCCGCTATGTGAGTCTGCGCCTGCGCCTCCGCCACCAAGCCGTTAAAGGTCTGCTCCACGAGTGCGACGAAGCGCGGTGGACCGGAAACGAAGACGAGGCCATTGCCTGGCACGGGTTTGACCACATAGCGCTCGTCGGAGATATCAAGCTTGTCGAGAGCCCCCTTGAACGCATCGAAGCGAATCGACGTCATCAAAAGCATTCGAGTTTGCGATTCTTGTGCAGCAGACACATAGAGCACAAGGCCGTCATAGTACCATTGGAGACCGTAAAGGTTCGTCAAGCGGTCGAGGAACGCGCGCGGTGGCAAATCAGGCATACGTCCGCGAATTCGCCCCTTCACCGCAGGACTGATGTTGACCCTGATATTCAGGTTGTTGCCGAATTCCTGCAACGCTGCAGCGAGTTCCTGATCCAGAACCGTGTATCTATAGGGTGTCGCCGGAAGGGACAGCGGGACTGCGTGCGCCGGGTGAATCCCGGTGGACAGAAAAAACCCGGCACAGAGAAGTCTCAAAACATGCAGGGTGACGGGTTGGATAAGCGTTCTCGGCATGTCGCACTGATAAACCAAACGCTGAAATCATCACAAGTGACTAAATTGCCGAAGAGATTTTAGATGTCGAAATGACGCCGCCGTTAGTCAGCTTGTTGTCAGCTTGCCCCCCTAGGAGTGTTGCGCCGACACCGGGTGATGAATGGGCGGGGCCCGCCCGGTCAGAGAGAGCAACCGAGTCCTTACATGATGATGCCTGTCACGTCGATCTCTGCCACTCTAACGGCTGGCCTCCCCAGGGTCGGATCACCGTCGATTGTCGAGCAGGCCCAGTTTGAGCGCGCCTTAGGGCATGCAGCCGACTCGCTGAAAAACAATGCCGCCGCGGAGCCAGCGAGTGCGGCGCCAGTTGCTGCGGCGATGGATGTTCAGCGCGCGGCTGCGCCGACGAGCGGCATGGGCGATCGCGTGTTGCAGACGATTTCCTCCCTATATCCACACAACACTGTTTCCTTCCCCGCGCTCGACCATGACATAGCCCTTTCGAAGGGCGCTCTACCGGGACCGGCGCAGAAGCTTCCCGTCGCAGGTGAGGCGGGAACCGGAATCTCGGGCATTCCTCAACAAGGGCAAGACTTCGAAACGATGATGGCTGGTCTTCGGGATGTTTACAACGGCGTCACCCAGGTGGCGCTTATCTCCAAAGGCGTCAGCGGCGTCACATCATCCGTGAATAAACTTTTGAAGGAAGGCTGAACCGCGCGCATGATTGGCTTGGCCGAGGGCGAAATCATGCGTGGCCTGTCAGGGTGGCGGTCGGTTAGACTTGTCATGCTGCTAGTTCTCGTCGCCCTCAGTGCTTGCAAAACCGACCTCTACACGCAATTGCAAG
>NZ_RZOT01000261.1:0-8098 GCF_003999085.1 Mesorhizobium sp. M4A.F.Ca.ET.090.04.2.1 | reverse complement strand
CGGATGAGGGGTGTTCCGCGGCACGCCGTCTCCAGATGTCAGCTTTTCACCAGCTTCACAGGTGAATCCCCTCCCCGCTTGGCGATCAGCTCGCGCATCAGACGGCGCTCGCGCACCTCGATCGAGAGCTGGGCGCTGGACGGGCAGAACTGGGCGCTGTCGACCCTGGCCTCGCCGCGGATGAAGCGCTGGATGGCGGCCTGCACGTCCGCCAGCTCGGCATCCTTAACGGCGGCCAGGTAGCCGCGCATCTGCATGTCGACGTCAGCGCGCGCCGACTGCGGGAAGCATGAGAACATCGCCGCCAGGACCTTGGCCGCCTGCTGCAATTCGGCTGCTGTCATTGATCTCCTCGATGATTGAATTGGCGGCATCGAGATGGGTTTTTGGCCGATGCCAGCCGGGCCTTTCTTTCGGCGCGCCTGCGCGTCCTGAAAAAGCGAGAGCTTTTTCCCTGGACTCTGGGTTCTGGGAGTCTGGACTCTGGGGCTTATCCCCTGCCCGGCCGCGCGGCTTAACCCGCCCGTTGTCCGCCCCCTTATCCCGGGGCGATTTTGCGCTGTCGTTTGAAAGGCTTGGGTTGCCGCCCTTCAAGCCGTTGCGGCGCGCGAGCCTGGCCTTGCGGGCGTCCGCGATCATGCGCCGCGAATAGATGCGGCCGTGGCGATCGCGCGAGAATACACGGTTCCGCTCGAGCTCGCCAAGCAGGCCGGCAAGCTCCGCCTCGGGACAGCCGGTCAGCCGGGCGAGCGCCGACTCGTCCAGCCCCTTGCCGGCGACCGCGACATAGCCGATCGGCTCGTGCGCGGCGGCCACGCACAGCAGGCGCATCCACAACCCTTGCGCGGCGAGCGAGCAAAGCCTGAGGTTGGGATCGGACTCCCAGTCCGCCCAAAAGAATTTCGACCAGACGGTGCCGCTCATGGGGAGGTGTCCGGATGGGCGGCGCGCCAGTGGGGATCGGGTAATCTCCCCCCACCTGGGGGGAGATTGGCAGTTTCGGCCACACCGCCCATCATACCACCCCCGCCCGGTTCCCATGGAACCTGGCATGGTGGTGGCTGCAGTAGCTGCTCATCGGGCGCGTGCGCAGGCCGCAGCAGAGCATGTCGGGGCCGGGGCGCGCGCCGGGCGGATCGTCGTCGGCATCCTCGCGTAATGCGAGGTCGAGCGGCGCGCGGCAGCGGCCGAACAGGCAGTCGGTGAAGCGCATGGCGGCGACATGCGGCTGGCGGCCGGGCGCAGCCGGCCGCGGCGGCGCGGGGATCTTGTAGAGCTGCGCTTCGGATTTCTCGCGCGCCAGCCCGCCCGGCGCGAGCCATGCCGGCGGCAATGTCCGCGCTGGCATCCTCATCCTGGCTTGCTTCGGCTTGGGCGCGGTGCGGGCGGTCGCGATGTCATCCGCTTGCGCGGAGACCGCATGGGCCGATACGTCGACTCCGCCCTGCCCGTCCTCCGCGGCAGCTGCGTTGCAGCTGCCGAGGGTGGACCGGACGTCTCCCCCACTTGCGGGGAGATTGGCGGTTCCGGCGCTGGCGCCCGCCATCGACTGAGCACGTCTGGAAAACGCCGCCGGTTGGGAGAGCGTCACCCCTCCAGCGGCAACCCTGCCCCGCTTGCCTGGACGATCGGGCCGCGTCGCGTGCTTCCTCGGCCGGCCACCGGCGCGGCCGCCCTTGGGGTTGGCGAAGCCGATGGCGCGCAGGCCGGCGTTGCGATGCACGATGCCGATGATGGCATTGCGCGACACGCGCGCGCCGCGCAGCGCACTGAAGCGGGCGGCGATGCCGGAGGCCGAAAGCCCCTCCTTCAGCCAGGTCGCGATTTCGGTGAGTTCCTTGTCGGTATAGGCGGCAGGCATATCGGCATCCATCGGTTTGCGGGCTTGCGGGCGCGCGCCAGGGCTCGGCCCGAAGGCCGTCGCGAAAATCGTTCGGGGATTGGTCGGATCAGGCGGGACTCGGCGCCTCGCCATCAAGGCGCAGAAGGGCGGCCTCCGCCGCCTCCCTGGTCAGGCCGGACACCGCCCGGCCGGTTGCGCGATCGAAGAGGATGACGGTGCCGTCCTCAGTGCGGATCAGCGAGGTGACGCCGGTCCGCGGCGGGCCGGCGGCCTGACGAAGAAAGGGGGCCGGAGCCGGGGGAGGAGCGGCTCCGGCCGTTCCGGTGAACCGGGGTGCGGGCGGCTCAGCCGGATCCGGGGCAAACGCCCCGGTATTCGTCCGGACCGGGGAGGAGGACGGCCCGGACGATTGGAATTCAAAGTCGAAATGCACGCTCATGCCGCCTCCCCTTGCGCCGCGCGGCCGGCCAGCCATTCGTAGCTGACGCCGGCAATGCCGCGCCTCCGGCAGGCCGCCACCACATGCGCCCAGTGCTGCGGGGCGATGCGCTCGCGGCGGCGCATCTGGCGGGCGGCCTCGTAGCCGCAGCCGACATCGGCGGCGAAGGCGCCGATGCTGTGCCAGCGGTCGATCAGCCCGGAAATACCCGTGGGCTGCCCCGAGATGCTGGTGGGCAGAGCCGAAGCGCTCGTGGGCAATGCGGAAATGCTTGCGTGATGGTCGATCATGCGGTAAGCGTACGTTATGTACGAAAGAGTCGCAAGCGAATTCGTACACTTTGGACGATATTTTTCAGGCATTTTGTACGATGATGGATTCACGGCACAGATTGCAGCAGGCGCGCGCCCAGGCCGGCTATGCCTCGCCCAGCGATGCGGCCCGCGCCCTGCGCGAGATCAACAAGAACACGCTGATCAGCCACGAGAACGGCAACCGGCCGCTGTCGCGCAAGGCGGCGGAGAAATACGGCCGGCTGTTCGGCGTCGACCCCGGCTGGCTGTTGTTCAATGCGGACGGCGCCGAGGCCGCACCGGTCAGCCTGCAGCCCTCGCCCGTCACCGTCGACGTGCCGATCGTGTCCTGGATCAGCGCCGGTGAGCTCGGCAGCCAGGACAGCGTCGTCAACCTCTCCGACTATCCGACCATCCCGACCGCCGACCTAGAGGAAGGCGAGTGGATCGCGCTGCGCGTCGACGGGCCGTCGATGAACAAGATCTCGCCGCCGGATTCGATCATCTTCGTCAATCTGCGTGACAAGCGGCTGGTGACCAATGGCTGCTATGTGATCTCGGACGAGACCGGACGGGCCACCTACAAGCGCTGGCGCCCGAACGACACCCCGCCCTTCCAGCCGGCGTCGTACCTCGACATCCCGCCGCCGGAGCTGGAGGGCGCGATCACGATCATCGGGCGGGTGAAGCGGTCGATGATCGATATGTGAGTAATCTCGCTCTCGCCCGTCGGCCTCTGACTGCTCTTTCATGACGCCGCAATTTCTGCTTGCATGGCAAGCAGCCGTCGGCGTCGGCCGAGGTCGATGGTTTCGGGGGAGAACCGGCGAAATGACGAACCGGGAAGGCGTGGGCGAAAGCCGGCTGATACGGCTGGTGCGAAAATGGCGCCTGCCGCTGTTGCTGCTGCTGACCGGCGTCGTCGCGCTGGACGTCCGTGGCGCGATGGGGATCGCCAGCAATCTCGCCTACACGGCCTGTATCGGCAATGCGGCCGACCCGGCCCGCCGGATCGAAGCTTGCACGCAAATCATCGACAACCAGGCCGACGGTCCTGACAAACGCGCGACGGCCTACTTCAAGCGCGCCTACGCCTGGTCCATGGAAGGCGATCTCGACCGCGCCATCGCCGATAGCGACCAGGCGATAAGCCTCAATCCTGAATACGCATCGGCTTACTACAACCGAGGCTACGACTGGGCCACGAAGGGCGATTACGACCGGGCCATTGCCGATTACGGTCAGGCGATCGCCTTCGACCCGAAAAGCAGCGCTGCTTACAACAACCGGGGCCTTGCCTGGGCGTACAAGGGCGACAATGACCGGGCCGTCGCGGATTACAACCTGGCGATCATCGCCGATCCAAAGAACGCATCCGCATACCTCAACCGGGGCGGCGCATGGGCGGCGGAGGGCGCCTTCGATCACGCCATCGCCGACTACAACCAGGCGATTGCCTTCGATCCGACACTCATCGGGGTCTATGAAAATCGTGGCCTGAGCTGGGGCGGCAAAGGCGACTACGACCGCGCCATCGCCGATTTCAACGTGGCTATCGGCCTCGATCCGAAACGCGGCTACGCCTATTACGGCCGGGGTCTAGCCTGGTCAAACAAGGGCGACGACGACCGCGCGATCGCCGACTACGACCAGGCCGTGGACCTCGACCCGAAGCTTGCCGATGCCTACTACGCGCTGGGCCTCGCCTGGGCGCATAAGGGCGACCACGACCAGGCCATCGTCGACTACGACCAGGCAATCGCGCTCAATCAGAAATCCGCCGATTTCTACAGCGCCCGAAGCGCCTCCTGGAAGGCGAAGGGAAACCGCGAACGCGCCGAGGCCGACCGGAAGACGGCAGTTAGCCTTGGCGGTAAGTAGGTTGCCAGACTGGAAGGTCGCGTTGCTTCGCGCCTTCCCCTGCCCTCCGCTTGGCTCAGGGCCGGGCGCACAATCCAGCCACCGCAATTTCTGCTTGCATTCTGGAACAGAATGAGAACTGGCGCCTGCCGCGCTCTTCAAAAAGTGGCCGTCGTTCAGCGCCTTCAACAAGGCATGCCCCAGCGCCGGGTTGGTGAGCGTGTCCTTGTTGGCGGCGATCAGCAGGTCGCCTGCCTCCCGCGCATGATCGACGGCGAAAGCGTAGCCGGCGCGCGTCGCCTGCGCGAAGGCTGCAGCCGCCTTCGGATTGGCGCCAAGGAAGGCGTTGCTGGAGACGATCAGCGTGGTGTGCGCGTCGCGCACGCCGTAGTCGGCATAGCGGAACGAGCGCTGCTTCAGGCCCTTCAGCACTGTTCGAGCGATTGGGGAAGAGTGTTTTTGGAGCGAGGTGCGAAACGCTGTTCCTTCTCTCCAGTGGACAAGGCGGAGTCGCGTTATAAGATTTTCACTATTTTCTTATAACTCCCTTGAAATCCGGCCGGATAGCGTGCAGTTATAAGAAATCTGTGTAATTCTTATAACGCCCAGCCCAGACTTGGGATCGCGCCATGAAAACCATCGATCTCGCCTATCGCACCATGTATGCCGAGCTTGTGCAGCGCAGCCTGGATGCTTCCTTCGAGACCGATTTCTCGACAGCGGGCAATTTCGTGCGCGTGCCAGTGAAGGGCCGCGACTATTGGTACTTCGAGGAGACCCGGCCGACGAAGACCAGGCGTTATGTCGGTCCGGCCGAGGACCCCGAGATCGCCAAGCGGGTCGCGGCCTTCAAGGAGATCAAGAGCGATCTGAGAAGCCGCCGCAAGCTGGTTTCAAGTCTCGTGCGCGACGCCGGCCTGACGGCGCCGGACCCCGTCACCGGCGACGTGGTCGAGGCGCTGGAGAAGGCCGGGCTCTTCCGCCTGCGCGCGGTGCTCGTCGGAACGGTCGCCTTCCAGACCTATGCCGGGCACCTCGGTGTCAGGCTGCGTGGGGCCGCGCTGCAGACGGGCGACGCCGACTTCGCCCAGTTCCATTCCGTCTCGGCCGAGGTGGACGACAGCCTGCCGCCGGTTATCGAAGTGCTGAAGGCAGTCGATCCGACATTCCGCGAGGTTCCGCACCGGACCGATGCCGGACGCGCGACGCAGTTCGAGAACGCTTCCCGCTACCGGGTCGATTTCCTCACCCCGAACCGGGGCAGCGACGACCATGCCGATCACGCAAGCCCGATGCCGTCGCTGGGCGGCGCCTCGGCACAGCCCTTGCGCTTCCTCGATTTCCTGATCCGCGATCCCGTCCGGACGGTGCTCCTGCACCGCTCCGGCGTGCCCGTGCTCGTCCCCTCGCCCGAGCGCTTCGCCGTCCACAAGCTGATCGTCGCCGCGCGCCGCGAACGAAGCGCCGGCGCCAAGCGGGAGAAGGATCTGTATCAGGCAAGCCTGCTGGTCGAGGCGCTGGACGTCACGCGTCGGCAGGACGACCTCGCCTTTGCATTCGCCGAAGCGTGGAACAGGGGCGACGCCTGGCGGGACGCGCTGCGGAAAGGCCTGAACCTGCTCGGTCCCGACAGCCGTGACATGGTCGACCTGGTGCTCGGAACAGCGCTTGCCGCAGTCGGGGCGCAACTCGAAGGCTTTACGATGCGGCTCGCCTAACACGCCACGATTTGCCGCCTTATCGTTCAATTTGTACGAATTCATCTTGACCCGTATTCGTACGTAAAGTACGATATTTCCCTTCTCCGAGGGGAACATCCTTGAACACCGCGAACCACGCCGCCTTCGCCGACCTCTCCCGTCCACTGCTTTCATCCTTGCCGCTCGAACAGCGCGAGCGCCTCGCCGGCGCCTGGCGGATGGCAAGCCAGGACATCGCCGAGGACATCCGCTTCATCCGCCAATATCTGAAGGTCATCGCCGAGAAGGAAGAACGGCTGTCGACCGGCACGCTGGTCCACAGCCGCGCCTATGTCGAGGCCTGCGCCGGTTGGTTGCCGCGGACCGTGGCGCGCTATTTGCGCAACCTGCGCGCCATCACCGAATGCGAGTTGGCGATGACGGCTGCCGGCATCAGTTTTGCCAAGTCAAGCGATGCGTGGTGAGCCATCGCTTCTCCGCTTGTCTCCTGCCCTACGAACTGAGACGGCGTTCACCCGTTGAACTTGTCGGGGAATTGTTTGGCGATGCCTTCCGTCAGCATGTCGGCGAACTTCAGCATGTGATCATGCCCTTCGTCGTAGGACTTGATGTCCGCCGCCCAATCCTTCTTCAGCCGGCCGACCACCTCGCCGGTCGTCAGTTCCAGATGCTTGTGGAGCATGTCCCGGAGATCTTTCTCGGGCCAGTTCGGATTGGCCTTGCCAAGGAACACCGCAATGTCATCGGCATTGCCGGTCCATTTTTCCTGAGCGGCCGAGAGCTTGTCCTTGCTGCCTGATTTGGCCGCCTTGACCACTTCCGTCGCAATCTTGATGTGGTCTTTCAGCAGCGCGGCCAGTTTCTGGCCGGCCGCATCACCGTAGTAAGGCTTTACCGCGTCGCCTATGTCGTCCTGGTTCTGGAGGAGACGCTTCGCGACTTCGTCCGTGTCTTGCAGATCAGCGAGGGCGCTGATGATGTAGTTGCGCGTGTAAGTGATGTGGTCTTCCCAAAGTTTCCGCATTGCCGCTCGAACGTCCGTCGCCGATTGCGGTTCGCCGGCGCGAGCGGGCAGCAGCGACAACCATCCGGCAGCCGCAAGAGACACAGCAGAGAGAGAGGAAAGCAGTACCAGACGCCTGTTCATGGCCGATCTCCGAATGTGCCAACACTCGCGCGACAGATGGGCAGCAAAGCGCGGCCGATCGGCTGTTTCCGTCCCGATCGTCGGCACCCGAAGGCGATGTTCGCTATCGGAAGATGAACATTAGCGATGGCTAAAGGTTCCGCGCCGGCGGCGAAATAGCGAGCCGTGGCGATGGCGATCCTTACGATGGAAAAAGGCTCCGGCGTAGCATGCCGGAGCCTTCGTCCTTTTTCGACGCATCAACCGCCGCTCGGAGCCGGCGCGGGGGCGGCCGGAGCCGGAGCCGCGGGCGCAGGTTCTGATGGCGCAGGGGCCGCAGGCGCGGGTTCCGAAGGCGCGGGCGCCGCAGGCGCAGGCGCTGACGGCGAGGATGCCGCCGGCGCCTCGACCTTGGGCGATTCGACCTTGACGTTGACGTCTTTGCTGCCGCCGCCATTGATGTTGATGACACCTGTGAAGACGAGCAGAACCACGATCGCCAGAATCGCGAGAACGACCGCGACAACCGTGCCACCTCCGCCCGAATTCACAACCGTTGGACCGTCAGCCATGGTTCTTCTCCTTACGATTGCACTGTCGAGAAAACGGGCGCGTCACGGCAACGTTCCGCCCCAGGGACCTCAGTCCCGGCAGCCGTGAGACTGAAGTCTCATCACCACGCGCAGAGGGCCGGAATGGTCGGTTTCAAGGAAACCGAAGCCTCGCCAACTCATTGGTAAGCGGACCACCGGACACGTCCCTTCTCGGCGGTCTCTGGGTGCCCGCCAATCATCGTTCCCGTGCTGGCGGGCACCCAGAGACCGCCGAGAAGGGACG
>NZ_RZOT01000260.1:0-8163 GCF_003999085.1 Mesorhizobium sp. M4A.F.Ca.ET.090.04.2.1 | reverse complement strand
GCGCGACATTCGTGCCGGGCTCCTTATTTGGATTTCGTGCCTGCCGTTACGGAAGCTGTCGCTGAGGTCCCAGGATCTGCCAATATTTTAAGAGGCGATCTGTGTTTCTTTCGCTAAGAAATTCTTAAACTATGGAAATATAAAAAAACTAAATCCCAGATAGACGTTGGAGTGATAAGCATAATATTTACGGTGTTCAGCAATTGGCAATGCATAATAACGGAATATATCGCGATATACACAAATATTCTATATTGTCACAAATTTTACATAAATATAGACACATCGCTGCTGTATGAGTTGTATTGCGTTCAAGAATTTTCGGATGTACGTTAGAACTCTATCATACATTCATAAATCTGCGGTCATATGTCGGGGGGGCAAAATGAACATTTTGTCGCGGCCAGCCTTTTTTGACGCGTTCCAGAAGAGATTTATATTAGCCAGCAAAGAAGAGGCGCCAGTCCCTGGCGTATTTGGTCGTTGGCTGGCGAGTTCGCTCCTGAGGCGCTCACCGGGGCGAGCCCGACGGCCCAGCAAAACATCAGATCTGCCGAACCTGGCGCTTGAGGCTCTTGAGGCGCGCTATCTGCTGTCGGCCGACGTCGTGCCTTTCGCGGTCGACATGAACGACCTGGCCGGGGCCGACTATTCGTTGCGCTATGACAATCTGATCCAGACGATCCAGATCTATGACAACAAGACGGATACGCTGATCGACCAGCGCAACGCGCAGCAGGTCGACTATATCGTGGTGCGCGGCACCGCCGCCGACGACAAGCTCACCATCGACTTCGGCGAAAACTTCCTGGCGGCGCTCGACGTACGCTTCGACGGTGGTGCCGGCAACGATACGCTTGCTATGACGGGCGGCAGCTTCGACGCCGTGCGGCTCGCGACCGACACCGGCCAGTCAGGAAGCATTACCGCGCAAGCCGGCGCGTTGACCCATAGCATTGGCCTGGCGAGCGTTGGCGCGGTCGAGGATGATACAGCGGCCAGCGAGCGAATTTATGCCGACAGTTCCGGGCAGGCGCGGGTGATCCGCATCGGCAGTTCAGATGGTTCAGATGACAATCTGGCGGTGCTTGACGCCGGAACCTCCAACAATCTGATCGCCTACAGGTTTGCAGTTCCTGCGGTCTCGTTGACCGTTGACGCGGGGGCGGGTGACGACAGCTTCGTGCTGCAGGAGATCGACCCCGCTTTGGCTGGCAAGGTCTTGTTGAGTGGCGGCGCCGGCAGCGACGCCGTTGTCGGGCCTCCGCAGGACACCGATTGGCATCTTACTGGCGACGGTTCGGGTCATGTTGCTGGGGTGTCCTTCGTTACGGTCGAGAACCTGATTGGTTCAGCCGACAACGAGGACACCTTCTTTGTTGGTGCGGCCGGAAAGTTGAGCGGCGTCATGGCCGGTGGCGATGCCGGCTTCGACAGCATGGTTCTCGACGGTGGCACCTTCGCCTCGGTGAAGTATGTGGCCACCGGGCAGACGTCGGGCACAATCACGCGTGACGGCGTCGTGCTCCACTATGACGGACTTGAACCGATCATCGACAACAGTGTCGTTGCGGACCGGGTCATCACAACCAGCAATGCCGACGATGAAGCGACCCTGCGCGATAATGGCGCGACACTGACGCTGTCGTCGGATTCCCTCATTCCGACATTCGAATCGATCACTTTCAACAAACCCAGCACCAGCCTCACCATCAATCTCGGCGATGATCTGGGCATTCCTATTCTTTCAAAGGATACCTTGACCATCAATGCGGTGAACCTTGGTTCGGCCGCGCTCTTCGTCAACGGCCAGGACGGCAAGGACGAGGTGACGATCTCCGGGACGCTGACTGCCGGCGCAGTCAACGTCAATGCCGAGAAGATTAGCGTTTCCAGCACCGTCAATGCCGGTTCGGTGACCCTGACTGCGGCGGCGGCGGATGATGGAGAAATCACGGGTGGCGCGTATTTCGCGACCCCGGAGGCGATCATCGACCTCACCGGCGCCACGATCATCGTGACGGGCGCGTCTCAATTCAGCGCAACCGCGACAGCCAATGTCGAGGCCGAGACTGCCGAGGTTGGGCCGCTCGCGGGTGTCATCGCGACGATCTTGCCCGAGGCACGGGTCAAGTTCAGCAGCACCGATGTGACCGCGGCCAGCCTGTCGGCGTCGAGCACCGTAACCGTGACCCTGACCGCAAAGGACGAGTCCGATGCCGGTTCCGACAACGATGAAAAGAAGGATGCGGCGGTTTCCGTCACCGTTCTGGTCAGCGACGCGATCACCGAAGTGCTCGCCGGCAGCGTGCTCAGCGTCTCGGGCGCGGTGTCGCTGACTGCGACCAGCAATCTGACGATGACCACCGAGGCCGATGGCGGTAGCGGCGGCAAGGGCGCCAGCGTTGCGGTTTCGGAAGTCAATGCGACAACCCGCGCCAATGTCTCCGGCGGCTCGACGATTGGCGCAAATGCCGGCAATACGCCGGATTCGATCGCGCTCGGCGCGACGCTGACGAGCAACATCACGACGATTGCCAGGTCGACGGCAGGCGGATCGGACCAAAGTGCAGGCGGTGACAACGAATCCGAGGAGCGTCTGAAGGACCCCAACAAGGACAGCAATACGTCCGACAAGGCGACGACAAGCGGCGGCAACATCACCTTTGCCGGCGCAGTGACGGTGTCCGATTTTCGGCCGACGACCGAAGCCTTCGTTCAGGCTTCGACCCTCACGTCCGGTGGCGCGATCACGCTGACCGCGCAATCGACGGACAAGGTGACGGCGACGGCAGACGGCACCAACACGAACTCCTCCGCTAACGGCGCGACCGGCATCGGCGTTGCGGTTGTGCTGAGCATCGCCGACGTCACGACGCGCAGCTATCTCGGCGGCACCTCGTCGCTGTCGGCGAGTGCGGTGTCATTGAGCGCCACGATTGCGGCCGGCGACAGCTTCGTCGCCCAGGCGACCTCTGGCGCCGGCGACGGCTCCAAGACGCAGGTGGCCGGTTCGCTGGCGATCAATATCGTTATCACCGAGGCTTCCGCCGACGTCGCGGCAAACGCCTCGATCGATCTGAATGGCGCGGATCTGTCGCTCACCGCCAACTCCACCACCAACGTCCAGACCGATGCGGTTCCTGACGACGCAAGCGGCGCCGCGGGTGAACTCGGCATCGGTGGTTCGGTCGCCCTGACCATCGTCGACAATTCCACCTCGGCGTCGATCCGCAACAATGCGGCCATCGTTGCCGGCGATGCTATCACCATGACCGCTACCGGCGCCCATACCGCTGCGACCACGGCGGAAGCGGGTGCGGAAGGCGGCGATGTCGGTATCGGCGGTGCGGTTGCGATCGACGTCATCGACAACAACACGGAGTCGTCCATCGGTTCCGGCGGCGAACTCGACATCACCGGCAATTTGACGGCCAGCGCCAGCAATCACGGCGTGAGCACGACGCTGGCCGATGGGGATGCCATCGGCTCGACGGCGATCGGCGCGGCGATTGCGCTTGCCTTCGTGGACAACCGGGCGTTCTCGACCTCGAACCGCAATCTTCGTTCGAACGGATCGATCAGCCTGTCGGCCGCCAATGACGGCTCCAGCAAGGCGGAATCGATCGCCAGCGCGGCTGGCGCCGAAGAAAACGAAGACGGCAACACCAAGGCCGACGATCAACGCGACAAGGAAGTCGATCTGGCCAACAGCAAGTCGAATGATGGCGACAGCGTCAGCAAGTCGGCCAACAGTTCAGGCGGCAGTGGCGGCGGCGATGTCAGCGTCGCGGCAGCACTTGCTCTCAACGTCTCATCGTCGGTCGCGGTGGCGTCGATCAATGACGGGCGCACGGTCATTGCCGGCGAGGGCGCCGGCGTCGGTGAACTCAATTTGCAGTCGTCCAACAACATGGACGCGACGGCGGAAGCCGATGGCACAGCAAAGACGAGCGACAGCGGCACCGCTGTCGGTGTCGCCGTGGCGATCAATATCGCGACGATGCGCAACGAGGCCTCGATCGGGGCGGGCAGCATCATCACCGCCGACGGGGTGAAAGCCGAAGCGAAGATGAAGAACGTCGGTGGTGACGTGACGCATCGTTTCGGCGCCGAGTCGACCTCCGGTGCCAGCGGTGGCGATATCGGCGTGGCCGGCTCGTTCGCGCTGAGCTTCGCCGATACCGACACGCTAGGCGTGATTGGTCTCGACCATGCCGATCAGCCGGCAGGTGGCGCCGCGACGGTCACCTTGACCGGCGGCAATGTCCTGCTCACGGCGATCAACACGACCGAAACCACGACGACGGCGACCTCCTCGGGGGCCGGAAGCGGCTCGGGCAGCGTCGGCGTCGGCGCATCGATCGCGCTCGGCATCGGCTTGAACAGCACTTTTGCTGGCGTCGAGGACGGCGAGACGGTTAGCGGGACGACGGGCAATTTCACGGTCACCGCGACATCCAATGACACGCTGACGACGACGGCCAAGGCCGGCGCGCAAGGCGCTACCGGTATCGGCGGCGCGATCGCTGTCGCCTATGTCGACAACGATACGGATGCGCACATCGGCACCGGCGGCGGCGCAGCGATCACGCTGACGGGCAATTTGGCCGCGCAAGCGTCGCACACCGGGACGGTTCACACGCTTGCCGATGGCGAAGCTGCCGGCAGCAGCGTTGGCGTTGGCGCGTCGATTGCGCTGAACATCGGCGAAGTCACCAACGACGCATTCCTCGGCCGCAATTTCCAGAATGTCGGCACGGTGACGATCACCGCGACCTCGACACTCGACACCAAGGCAGAGTCCAAGGCGAGTTCGAAGGGCCAATCCACGAAGAAGTCCGATGGCACAACGGATAGTGCCAACTCCGATCAGGAGACGACCAACCAGACCGAGATGGCCAAGAACCAGAGCGGCGGCACCAAGACGCCGACGCAGAGCGGCAGCAGCAGCCTTGGCCAGGCCGATGGCAACAGCAATGCGCAGACCGGCAAGGGTACGCAGGGCGGCAATGGCTCCGGTGGCACCAACGTGGCGGCAACGATCGCCGTCAATTTCCTCGATGCAGACAACCAGGCGCAGATCGCCGGCAACGTGACGATCTCCGGCACTGGCGCGATGAAGGTCGAGGCGATCAGCACGACCGACGCGCGGGCATTGGCCACGGCGACCTCTACGAACACCAGTTCCAATACCGGCGTCGCCGCCGCGGTCGGTCTCAACATCGTCCTCCTCGACAACAACGCGATGATCGGCGCAGGCGCCGATCTGACAGCGGGATCGATCGAGGTCCGCGCCGCGACCGCCAACGGCCAGAAGAACACGTTCCAGGCGCGCGCCCTCTCCGGTGCGGTCTCCAAGAACACCGCGATCGGCGGCTCGGTTGGCATCAACTATCTCGATGTCAACACGCTGGCATCGGTCGGCGACAATGTCGATCTCGACGCCAACACCGGCAACATCGAGATCGGCGCCGTCAGTCTCAATGAAATGCAGAACCTGGCCGGCGGTGCGGCCTTGAGCACCGGCAGCGGCGGTGGCGGCGTGGGCATCGCGGTCACCGTCAACATCGTCAACGATCTCAGCACCAAGGCCGAGACCGGCATCAATCTCGACGCCGAAGCGCAGGGCGCGATCAACGTCACCTCGCATGCCGAACTGCTGCCGGTCACGGAAAACCTGCCTGTCATCGGCTCGCTGGCCGTCACCAGCTTCGCCGCCGGCATCGCCGGTGCGTCCGGCGGCTTTGCCGTCGGCGGTTCGTCCAGCGTCAACGGGATCTTCATGGAGACGCACGCCTCGGTGAACGACAACTCCGACCTCGAGGCCGGAACCGGCATCAAGATCGAGGCGACGGACCTGCTGACCGTGGTCAGCGGGGCGGGCGGCATCGGCCTGACGCTGAACGGCAATGCCGGCGTCGGCATCGGCCTCGACGTGCAGGTGATCACGCGCAACACCAGCGCCTGGATGGGCGGCGGCGCGGATCTGGATACGTCGGCCGGCAACATCGTCATCAACGCCGACTCCTTCGACGACATCACTTCGATCGCGGCGACGTTCGGCGGCAGCGCCGGCGGCTCGGCCGGCGTCGCGGCGTCGGTCGGCGTGCTTTATCTTGACACATCGACGCAGGCCTTCGTCGAGGCCGGCAGCGCGCTGAACAAATCGCATCTGGGCGCCGGCGGAGATGTCTCCGTGACGGCCACCGGCGATGCGGACGTGTTCCTGCTGGCCGGCGCGGCGGCGTTCGGCCAAAGCGCCGGCATCGGCGTTTCCGGGACCGTGTTTGTCCATCTCGACGACGTGAAGGCGGAGCTCTATGGCGACGCCGATGTGGTCACCGGCGGCGCCAACGGCCTCTCCGTGTCGGCGATTTCCACCGATGAGGTGCTGATCATCGCCGCCGCCGGCGCGGCTTCCGCGCAGGCGGCGGTCGCCGGTTCGGTCGCCGTAACGGTGCTGACCGAGACAACGACGGCGCGCATCGGCGCAAACAGCAAGGTTTCCGGCCAGACGCTCGCCAACGATCCCGGCGTCTCGGTCTTTGCGAGCGACGAAACCGATATCCTGACGGTCGCTGGCTCGCTCGCGGTTTCCGCGGGCAACGCCGGCGTTGGCGCCGGTGTCAATGTGTCGACGCTGACGAAGAGAACGACTGCATCGATCGAGGCGGGCGCCGACATTGACGTCGACGGCAACGTGACGGTCGAAGCAACCGGCAACGAGGACATCGGCTCGTTCTCGGTGGCTGCGGGCGCGTCGAGCGGCGCGGGCGTCACGCTGACGGCCGACGTCTTCGTGCTGGACCTGAAGACCCGCGCCTTCATCGGGTCGGATCCGCTGGCGCCAATCGGCGGCCTGACGGATGTGCGGGCACGCGGCAGCGTGCTCGTCCAGGCACTCGACGAGACCGAGATGGACCTGATCGTTGGCGGCGTGGCGATTGGCGGCAGCGCCGGTGTCGGCGTCGCGGCCGGCGTTGCGGTTGTCGACAAGGTGACGGATGCCTTCATCGGCGCGGGTGCACGCGTCACCGGCGAGGGCCACGGCACGGTCGCGGCGAGAACCGGCCGCTACGACGTCTCCTACGCGGGCAGCCAGGCGATGTCGAGCTTCGAGCCGCAGGGCGGCAACAAGCCGACCGCGAGCAGCCTGGAGGCTGGTACGCCGTCAGGCCTCACCCAGTTCAAGGACCTCGACCAGGAGGGCGGCGACGACGTCCAGCAGGATCCGGGGCTGACCCAGAACCGGATTGCGAACGCGGCGGTCGACACCGGCTTCCGCGGCGTGGCTGTCTCGGCCTCGGCGAAGGATGATATCGAAACTTTTGCAATTTCCGTCGGCGGCGGTGGTTCGGTCGGCGTGGCAGTTGGTGCTGCCGTCAACATCGTCGATACCAAGACAAAGGCGTTCATCGGAGCCGATGCACAGATCAACCAGGACATGGCCGGCGCCGGAAATGCCGGACAGTCCGTGCTGGTTGCGGCGGCGAGCGACTTCAGCCATGTCGGCGTCGGGGCCGGTGCGGCCTTCGGCGGTTCGGGCGCGGGCGCGCCCGGCGTCGACGTATCGGTCATCAAGGTCGATACTTTCGCGACGATCAACGACGGCGCGGACGTGAAGGCGAACAACGACGTCGCCGTGATCTCCACGTCCAAGGAAAAGGTCATCGTCGTCTCCGCCGGCCTTGCCTTCAGTGGCACGGTCAGCCTGGCGGGAGGCGTCTCGGTGCTGTCGTTCGACACCGAGACCTATGCCCGCGTCGGCGCCAACGCGACGATTGTCGCCGGCGGCGACGTCGCCGTCATGGCCAAGGACGATTCCGAGGTGGTGGTGGTCGCGGGTGCGGTCGCCATCGGCCTGTCGGGCGGCGGCGCCGCCGGATCGGTCGCGGTCGTCACCGTCGACAAGCTTACTGAAGCGACGATCGGCGACAATGCAAGCGTCGACGCGTCCGGCAACGGCGCCGGCATTGGCGGCGTGCTTACCGGCACGATCCTCGGCGGCGGCGATCCGAGCGGCTTCGGCACGGCCGAGGCGCATGGCGTCATTGTGCAGGCCGAATCGTCGGAAGAGGTCACCAACGTGACAGTCGCCGGCGCCGGTGGCCTTTATGTCGGCTTGGCTGGCTCCGTCACTGTGACGCTGCTCAATTCGGA
>NZ_RZOT01000025.1:8057-21356 GCF_003999085.1 Mesorhizobium sp. M4A.F.Ca.ET.090.04.2.1 | reverse complement strand
GACAGACACCATGGATTTCGATCTCGTCCTCGTGGCCGTCTCGTACGCTCGGACCCTTGATATCCGGAACTTTCAGGAAGCCATCGATCTTCACAGGCATTGTCTTTCTCCACCGCTCTCAAACGAAACAAGATCACATTGCTGCAGTTCAACCCTTCACTGACGGGAGTTCTGACACCAGCCGGAGCGAAGCGTTGATGCCCTCCAACTGATAATGCGGGCGCAGATAGAAGCGGGCATTGTAATAGCCCGGCCGGCCCTCCACGCTGTCCACCTGCACCTCTGCCGCGGCAAGTGGGCGCTTGGCGCGCGCCTTGTCGTCGGCGAAGGCCGGGTTGGCCAACACGTAGCGATTGATCCACTCGGTCAGCCAGATCTGCATGTCCGAGCGCTCCTTGAACGACCCAATCTTGTCGCGCGCAATTGCCTTGAGGTAATGCGCGAAGCGCGACACTGGGAAAAGGTAGGGCAGGTTGGCGCTCAGGCGTTCGTTCGACTGCGCATCGGGATCGACCAGGCGACCGGCGCGCGTCTCGTCATCCTGCAGCGAATGGGCACCGATGAAGGCCGCGAGGTCGGTGTTCTTCCGGTGCAGGATAGGCATCAGACCGAGCTTGGCCAATTCCGCCTCGCGGCGGTCGTCGATGGCGACTTCCGTCGGGCACTTCATCGCGATCGATCCGTCGTCGGTCGGGAAGGCGTGCACCGGCAGGTTGAGGACCGTGCCGCCATTCTCGACGCCGCGGATCTGGGTGCCCCAGCCATAGAGTTTGTGGCTGCGGTTGATGTTGACGCCCATCGGGAAGGCGGCGTTCATCCAGACATATTTGTTGTGGTCGCCCTGCACCTCCTCCTCGAAGGTGAAACCCTTCACCGGGACGGTCTCGGTGCCGTAGGGCAGCCGTGCCAGCACACGCGGCATGGTCAGGCCTATGTAGCGCGCATCCTCGCTCTCGCGCAGCGACTGCCACGAAGCGTAGGCCGGGTTGTTCACAATCATCTGAAGGTCCTGCGGGTTCGGCAGTTCCTGCCAGCTGTCCATGCGGAACAGGCGCGGCGAGGCGGCCGCGATGAACGGCGTGTGCGCCGAGGCGCAGATGCCCGAAATGTTGCGCAAGAGGCCGACGTCGCGCGGATGGTTCGAGAATTCGTAAGCGCCGACGATGCAGCCGATCGGCTCGCCGCCCAGCATCGAATACTCGTCCGTGTAGACCTTCTTGAAGATCGGGCTCTGATCCCACATCTGGCCTTCAAAATCCTCGAGGGTGTCGGCCAGCTGCTCCTTGGAGATGTTCATCACCCGGATCTTGAGATGCTTGGCATCGGTCTCGGTGTTGTTGATGAGATACCAGAGGCCGCGCCATGTGCCTTCCATTTCGCGCACTTCCGGCGCGTGCAGGATCTCGTTGACCTGCGTGGTCAGCATCTTGTCGATGCCGGCGATCAGCGACTTGATCGACTTGATCGCATTGGACGAGATGGTGGTGGTCTCGGAGCGGGATTGCGCCGCCAGCGCGAGATTGCGGACGAGCTGCTGCAGCTTCTCGCTGTCGTCCTTCTTGACCTTGAAATCCTTCTCAAGGAGCCCGCTGAACTCCCCCAGGTCAATGGCTTCGGCCTCGGCGGTGACGGCTGCGGTCTTTTGCTGTTCGGCCATGACTTATTCCCCAACCTTGTCGTCGTCAGACATTGCCTGGCTGGCGATCTTGCTCAGAAGCGGCTCGTTGTTGAGAAGCTGCGCGATGCGCTTTTCGGCGTCGACACGGCCATCCATGAAGCCGAGCAGTTCCTCGAGCTGGCGACGCATCTTGAGGATCTCGGCGAGTTGCGGGACCTGCTCGGCGATCTTGTCCGGCGCGAAATCGCCCATCTTGGTGAAGGTGAGATCAAGCGCCAGTTCCTCGTCCTTCTCGGCGCCTTCCGCTTGCGGCAGCGTATTCTTCACCCGCGCCTTCACGCGTGGCCCGAGCGCCTCCATGAACTTGGGGAAGCGGTTGGCGTCGGTCTCGACGAAGGCACGGTCCAACAGCGACTTTGAAGCTTCCCTGGTTTGCGAAGCGCCGGAAAGGTCGGCCATCACGCCCATGACGAACGGCAGTTCTATCGTCGTCGGGCTGCCGTAGGTTTCGACGTCGTAGGCGATCTGCACCCGCGGCGCGCGATTTCGTTCGATGACCTTCGCTTTGCTTTCGGCTGGCATGTGTTGCTACCTTTCATCCTTCTGGGCCGTCTTCTTGGCATCGGGAACGCCGGCCAGAAGCCGGAACTCCTTCAGCCCCGACGGGGCGAGATCTTCCATCAGTTCAACAAAATCCATGTGCACCATGCGGCGCACACGGCGGGCGAGATGCGGGATCGGGCTCGACGGCTCGGTGCGGTCATAGAAAGCGACGACAAGGTCGAGGCACTTGACCACGTCATCGCGCGAGGAAATCCGGTCGGGCAGCCCGGTGCTCTGTTCCGCGTAGCTTGCGACACTTGCCATCGTATCGGCTCCATGACCGTTTCGGACGGGCGTTGCCGGTTCCGCCGGCGGCGGGGAGGGTTTCGCCGCGCCGTTCGCCACGGCGCCGGCAGCCGAATTGCGCTCCAGGGTCGTCAGCAAACGCTGCAGGAACCGTTTCAATTCCGGGACGGCGGGACCGTTGCCTTCGATGCGGGCGTTGAGCGCGGTCTCGACGGCATCGAGGGCCGCGATTGCCGCGCGGGCGTCGCCCAGCAGCGACGTCATCGCCTCGCCGGCCTGATCGATCTGCGCCGCGCATCCGCTGCGCACCCGGTTCAAGAGCTGGCTGTGGGCGCTCGCAAGCGCTGCCTTTTCGCTGGCATTCAGCCCAGAGGCCGCTTCCTGGAGCATGACGCGCTCGTCGAGGGCGCCTTGTTCCAGGTCGCGCCCGCTGATCGGCCCGATCGGGCGCGGCGCGAAAAAGATCATCTGCCGCAGGTCTGCCAGCAGGCCTTCCTGGCCGTTCTGGAGATCGAGCAGGGCGTTGATGCGACGCAAGGCCGCGTCGCGCGGCGTTGCACCGGATCGCAGCGCCGGGTGCAGGGTCTCCCAGTGGGCGTCGAACGTCTGCGCAATCAGGCTCAGACCGTCGGCCAGTCCGGCCAGCCGGTTTTCATTGGCCAGGGCGCGCGTGACGATGACCAGAAGGCGCAGATCCCGGCCGCGCGGACGCAATTCCTCGGCCTTGGCAAGCACGGCGGGCCAGTCGATCGGAATGATCGCTTCCGCGGACGGCTTGTTGCGGTCGTCATACTCGACTTTGGTCTGCTGTTCGATCAGGCGCTCCAGCTCATGGAAGGCCGGGTCGTTGCGCAAATCCTCACCTGACGGATTCTCACCGTCGAGAGGATTCAGCCAGAGTGCGAGATCAATCACACCAACCCCCAGGAGCGGCCTTGAGACCTTGCGTGACGCAAGGTTATCACAGTGCGTCACTTTATCACAATTCAAGGACTGCTCAAAAACTAACGGAAGCTAAACGCGACCGTTCTGTCGCCGAAACCCATGGCGTCATTGTCCGGCGCCGTATGTGAAATGCATCGCATAGGCGAGGGCAATTTCGTGTTTGTTTGCCTGGGGATGCGGGGCTTTCCCTGAAACGGAAGATGCTGGGCGAATCGGGCATCGAGGCGCATCATCCATCACATGCTTTGTCAACCTGCCGCTTCTATGGCAGGGTATCGGCTGGCTGATTTCGGGAGCAGGTTCGATGGAACAGCGCCGGTCATCGCAGAGCTTCAAGCGCAAGGAACTGGTTGCCAAGCTCGATGCCACGGGGGTGCGCGCCTTCAAGGCCGCGGCCGACACGGCCAAGCTGCGCGGCAATCCCTATGTCGAACTCGTCCATTTCATTCAGCAACTGGTGCTGTCGGAGCGCTCGGATGTGCAGATGATCGTCGCCGATGCCGGGCTGGATGCCAGCCGGCTGACGGCGGACATGACCCGTGCCATCGACAAGCTGCCCTACGGCGCCACCTCGGTGGAGGAATTCTCCGACCACATCTTCCACGCCATCCAGGAAGGCTGGAACCTCGCGACGCTGGAGTTCGGCGTCGAGGAGGTGCGCAGCTCGCATATCCTGCTTGCCTGCCTGAAGACGCCGGTGCTGGAGGGCCTGGTTTCGAAGATCAGCGCCGAGTTCGACCGGATCGATGCGGACGGCGTCATTACCCGCTTCGCCGATGTCATGGAAGGTTCGCTGGAGGCCGGCGCTGCCCCGGCCACCCTCGCCACGGAGACGCCGATGAAACACGGCCCCGGCGGGGATTCGGCGCTGGCGAAATATGCCACCGACCTGACGCAGCGCGCCCACGACGGCAAGATCGATCCGGTCGTCGGCCGCGATCCCGAAATCCGGCAGATCGTCGACATCCTGATGCGGCGCCGGCAAAACAACCCGATCCTCACCGGCGAGGCCGGGGTCGGCAAGACCGCCGTGGTCGAGGGTTTTGCGCTCCGCATTGCCCAGGGCGACGTGCCGCCAACGCTCCAGAATGTCAGCGTGCGCATGCTCGATGTCGGGCTGATGCAGGCGGGGGCAAGCGTCAAGGGCGAGTTCGAGAAGCGGCTGAAGGCGGTCATCGACGAGGTCCAAGCCTCCGAGACGCCGATCATCCTGTTCATCGACGAAGCGCACACGCTGATCGGCGCCGGGGGTGCCGCCGGAACCGGCGATGCCGCCAATCTCCTGAAGCCGGCGCTGGCACGCGGCGAGCTTCGCCCCATCGCGGCGACGACCTGGGCCGAGTACAAGCAGCATATCGAGAAGGACCCGGCGCTGACCCGCCGCTTCCAGGTGGTCAAGATCGATGAGCCGTCGGAAGTCGTGGCCGTGCTGATGCTGCGCGGCGTCGCCGGCGTCCTGGAACAGCACCATAAGGTGCAGATTCTGGACGAGGCGATCGAGGCGGCGGTTGCCTTGTCGCATCGCTACATTCCGGCGCGGCAGCTGCCCGACAAGGCGGTCAGCCTTCTCGACACGGCCTGCGCCCGCGTCGCCATTTCGCAGCATGCGACGCCTGCCGAAGTCGAGGACATATTGCGCCGTCGCCAGGCGCTCGAGGTCGAGCGCGGCATCATCGGCCGCGAGGCGGCGATCGGCATCGAGGTGGCGGACCGGCAGGTCAGGGTCGATGCCGGCCTGGCCGAAACCGAAGCCGCTTTGGCCGCCGCCCAGGCCCGTTGGGACCGGGAAAAGGCGCTGGTGGCCGAAATCCTTGACCTGCGCGCACGACTGCGCGGCGAGGGCGTGCCGCTCGATCCGGTGGACGCCGAGGAAGCTGCCGGCGGCGAAGCGGCTGCCGCGACCGGAGCAGACGCACCGGAGAAGAAGGCACCCGGGGCCAAGGCGCCGGAGGTGAAAGCAGCGGAAACCAAGACCTCGAAGACGAAGGCCGCGAAAACGAAGGCAGCCAAGGTCGAGGCGCCCGTTGCCGAGGTCGCCGCTTCGCCACCGGATTCCGCCGCCGACCTGGCACGATTGCGCGAATTGATGGGGGAACTTGCCGCGGCCCAGGGCGAGACGCCGCTGATCCTGCCATCTGTCGACCGCAACGCCGTGGCCGCGGTGGTGCAGGACTGGACCGGCATCCCGACCGGACGGATGCTGTCCAGCCAGACCGAGAAGGCGCTCAAGCTCGCCGCCACGCTTGCCGAGCGCGTGGTCGGCCAGGATCACGCGATGGAGATGATCGCCAAACGCGTGCAGACCAGCCGCGCCGGGCTCGGCGCGCCGGAAAAGCCGGTGGGCGTGTTCCTGCTCTGCGGTCCTTCCGGCGTCGGCAAGACCGAGACCGCGCTGGCGCTGGCCGAAACGCTCTACGGCGGCGAGCAGAACCTCATCTCGATCAACATGTCCGAATTCCAGGAGGCACATACGGTCTCGACGCTCAAGGGCGCGCCGCCCGGTTATGTCGGCTACGGCAAGGGCGGTATCCTAACCGAGGCGGTGCGCAGAAAACCCTATTCGGTGATCCTGCTCGACGAGGTCGAGAAGGCGCATCCCGACGTGCACGAGATTTTCTTCCAGGTCTTCGACAAGGGCATGATGGACGACAGCGAAGGCCGGCGGATCGATTTCAAGAACACGCTGATCCTGCTCACATCCAATGTCGGCTCCGAGGTCATCATGGACCGCACCGGGAACGGCCCGGTGCGAGCCGGGCTCGACGATCTCGACACCGCCTTGCGCGGCCCGTTGCTCAAGGTTTTCCCCGCGGCCTTCCTTGGCCGGGTGGTGACCATACCCTACTATCCGCTGTCGGATGCGATGATCGAGGCGATCACGCGCCACCAGTTCGCCAAGATCGCGCGCCGGCTGCGAGCCACAAGCGATGCCGAGCTGGTGATCGGCGACGGGGTCATGGATCTGGTCAAGGCGCGCTGCACCGAGATCGAATCCGGCGGGAGAATGATCGACGCCATCCTCACCAACACGCTGCTGCCGGAACTGAGCCGCGGCGTTCTGAACCGTTCGCTCGAAGGCGAAAAGATGACGAAAGTGACCGTCGGGGCTTCCGCGGAAGGGTTCACCTACACTTTCGAATGACCGCCGTTGCTGTCTCGACTGCCGTCGGCCTGGCATCGAAATCAAAGACGACTGGTTTGCCGTGGGTGGGCCAGCGCGCGAAGGTCAGCGGAACGACGTCGTGGTGCCGGAAGATCGCGCCGACGAGCTCGATGGCGCGGCGATCTTCCTGCCTTCGAACGCCGCCAGTTTCGTCACCGGTCAGATGCTCTTGTCGACGGCGGGATGACCAGCTCCGTACAGCGGGCGTCGGGCCCTATGTGTCTTCCTTTGTTCACCCGCGGCACGTTACATAGGCGGTGCTGGTCTGCAACGGCTGCTTTGCTTTCGGCCGGGCGTTTCAGGAACAAGGGTCTGCGGCAATGACGGCATCGGCGAAAGATCTATCCTTGCGCGTTCCCATCGACGGACGGCACCGCAAGATGCTGATCGATGGAAAGTGGCGCGACGCGGCGAGCGGCCGCACCTTCGAGACGCGCAACCCCGCCACGGGGGCGGTGATCGGCACCGTGCCGCGATCCGGTGCCGGGGACATCGACCTCGCCGTCGCCGCCGCGCGCCGTGCCTTCGAAGGACCGTGGAGCCGGTTCAAGCCGTATGAGCGCCAGCTCCTGCTCCTCAAGATCGCCGATCTGATGGAGCGGCATTGGGAAGAGATCGCGCTTTCCGATACGACGGATATGGGCATGCCGATCACGCGCACGCTGGCCAACAGGACCCGCGTGCTCGGCATGTTGCGCTTCTATGCCGGCATGGCCACCTCCATTCACGGGCAGACGGTCGGCAACTCGCTGCCCGGCGAGATCGTGTCCTACACCCGCAAGGAACCGGTCGGCGTCGTTGGCGCGATCATTCCCTGGAACGCGCCTGCCGCCGCCTCGATCTGGAAAATCGGCCCGGCGCTCGCCACCGGCTGCACCATCGTGCTGAAGCCCTCGGAAGAGGCGCCGCTGACGCCGCTGCTGATCGCCGAGATCATGCTGGAAGCGGGCCTGCCGGAGGGCGTTGTCAACGTCGTCACCGGCACCGGCGCCGAGGCCGGCGCGCCGCTGGCCTCGCATATGGATGTCGATAAGGTGGTCTTCACCGGCTCCACCGCGACTGGCCAAAGCATCCTGCGCGCCTCGGCCTCCAACATGAAGCGCGTTTCGCTGGAGCTTGGCGGCAAGTCGCCGGTGATCGTCTGCGCCGACGCCGACATCGAGCGCGCCGTGCCGGTGGCGGCGATGTCGGTCTTCGCCAATTCCGGCCAGATCTGCATCGCCGGCTCGCGGCTCTTCGTCGAGCAGCCGATCTATGAGGAGTTCGTCGAGCGGGTCGCCGCCCATGCGGCAAAGCTCAGGATCGGCGACGGCGCCGATCCGGCAACCGAGATCGGGCCGCTGATCTCTCCCCGTCAGCTCGAGCGCGTCACCGGCTTCATCGCGGACGGCGTGCGGCAGGGCGCCAGGCTGTTGACCGGCGGCGCGCGCGTCACCGAGGGTGCGCTTGCCTTGGGCAATTTCATCACGCCGGGCGTGTTCGCCGGCGTGACCGACGACATGCGCATCGCCAAAGAGGAGATTTTCGGCCCGGTCATCTCGGCGCTGCCGTTCGACACGTTGGATGAGGCGGTGCGGCGGGGCAACGACACGCCCTATGGGCTCGCCGCCGGCGTGTTCACGCACGATATCGGCAAGGCGCACCGGCTGGCCAATCGGCTCCGCGCCGGATCAGTCTGGGTCAACACCTATCACGCGATCGACCCGGCGGTGCCGTTCGGCGGCTACAAGATGAGCGGCTACGGACGCGAAGGCGGCACCGAGCACCTCGATGAGTATCTGAACACCAAGGGCGTCTGGATCAGGACCGACTGAGCGCCCTTTCGATACGGATCACTGATCCGGCCGTCGCCGCGGCGGCTATTTCTGCCGGAAGGCGGTGTGGAACGATGTCACCAGCGGCCCCAATATGTAATCGAGCGCCGTGCGCTCCTCGGTGACGATCATCACCGAGGCCGGCATGCCTGGATAGAGCGATATCTGAGGGGCGGCGGCCAGTTCGGCCGGATCGACCGCAATGTCGGCGACATAGTAGGGAAGGCCTGTCTTGCTGTCGGTAATACGGTCAGCCGAAATGCGGGTGACGTGTCCATGGATGATCGGTATCGAGCGCTGCTTGTAGGAGGTGAAGCGGACTTCGGCCGTCATGTCGGACCTGAGGCTCGATATGTCCTCGACGCGGACCTGCGCCTGGACGATCAGCGAATTCTGCGTCGGCACGATATCGAGGATGGTCTGGCCCGGCGCGACGATCGCTCCGATCGAAAAGACGCTGAGGTCCATCACCTGGCCGTCATAGGGCGCGCGCACCTCGGCACGGTCCATGGCGGCCTGGGCCGCGAACATCTTGGGCACGAGATCGGCCAGGTTGGACTGCGTCTCGATCATCATCGCCGAAAGCTTGGCCCGGCGTTCGTTGGACAGTTGCGCGATCTGGCTCTCGAGCTCGGCCTTGGTCTGCCGGCTGCCGGCAATGGCGCCCAGGTTCTCGTCGATCAGGCCCTGCAGGTCCGAGGCGGATCGGTCGAGCTCCAGGATGCGCGGGCGGGTCGTCAGTCCGGCCTTGAGCAGCTTGCCGAGGCTCGCCTTCTCGTCGACGGTCGATCGCAACTGGGCGCGATAGGAATCGACGCGCGCCTGCTTGCCCTCGATCTGCTCGTCGAGCTCGGCGATCCGCTTCTCGAGGATCTGCCTGGCGCCGGCCATCGAGGCGCGCTGGCTTTCGAGATCGGCGACCTGGTTGGCCATCGCGTCCTGGAGATAGGCCTGGTGCTCGCCCGCGATATCCTTCGGGAAGGCAACTTCCTGGCTGCCGTCGAGCTCGGCCCGGATCCTGGCATCGGTGGCACGCAGCAGGGCGTACTGCTGGGCGTAGAGATTGAACTCGGAGCGCAGCCTGGTGTCGTCCAGCAGCAGCAGGACCTGGCCCTTCTGGACGATATCACCGTCCTTGACGCGGATCTCCTTTATCGTCCCGCCATCGAAATGCTGGAGGCTCTTGCGGTTGCCCTCCACCTTGACGACCGCCTCGGCGAGCACGGCGCCGTTCAGCGGGGCGAAGGCGGCCCAGCCGCCGAAGACGCCGAAGAAGGCGAGTATGATCAACAGGCCGATCAGGGCCGGCATCCGGATCGAGTCCGGGGCCGGGATGCCGGCTTCGCCGGGCAGGCTGCGGTAAGTGAGGGCGCTGTCGCTCAAACGTCTCTCCTCTCGCAGTTCATTGGGTTGCCACGGCGATCGGAGCCTGGCGCTGGTTGAGCAGCGCCACGATTTCGTTCCGCATGCCGAAGGCTTCGACCGCGCCATCGCGCAGCAAAAGGATCTTGTCGACATTGGCGAGCGTCGAGGGCCGGTGCGAGACGATGATGACGGTGCTGCCACGGCGCTTGAGCTCGATCGCGCAGTCGCTGAGCGCGCGGTCGCCGTCGGCGTCGAGGTTGGAACTCGGCTCGTCGAGGACGATCAGGTTCGGGGTGCCGAACACCGCCCGGGCAAGGGCGATGCGCTGGCGATAACCGCCCGACAGCACCGCGCCGCCTTCGCCGATCTGCGTCTCGTAGCCCTGCGGCAGGCGGATGATCATGTCGTGTACGCCGGCGAGCCGCGCGGCCTCGATCACCTCCTGGTCGACATTGGTCTTGAAGCGGCCGATGTTGGCGGCGACGGTGTCGGCGAAGAGCTCGATGTCCTGCGGCAGGTAGCCGATATGGTCGCCCAGCGTATCGCGCCCCCAATGCGACATGTCGGCCCCATCCAGCCTGACGGTACCGCGGCTCGGCTGCATGACGCCGGCGAGGTGCCTGGCTAGCGTCGACTTGCCGGCGCCGGAAGGGCCGACGATGCCGAGGGCCTCGCCCGCCTCGAGCCGGAAGGAGACATCCCGCAGCAGTACTTTCTGCAGGTTCGGAATGGCAAAACTCACCTGCTCGACCGAGATCTTGCCGGAGGGTTTCGGCAGGTTGAACGAGCGTTCGTCCTTCGCGTCGCCGTCGACCAGCCTGCGCACTCGCGCAAGTGCCGCGCGCGCCAGGATCAGGCTGCGCCAAAGGCCGACGATCTGCTCGACCGGCTGCAGGCCGCGACCGAGCAGGAGGCTGGCCGCGAACATCGAGCCGGCTGTGGTCTGCCGTTCGATCACCAGATAGGCGCCGAGGCCGAGGATGAGCGACTGCATGGTCAGGCGCAGGAAGCGGATTAGCCCCGTCATCAGCGCGGCGCGGTCGCTCGCTTGCGCCTGGCGCAAGAGCGCTAGGTTGCGGTCGCGGCCCCAGCGGCGGATGAGGCCGTCGATCATGCCCATGGCACGAACGACCTCCGAATTCCTGAGGCTCATCTCGGTGAAATTGTAGTTGGTCGTCGCGATGTCGTTGGCCTGCTTCAGCGGCGCGCGCACCAGATATTCGTTTAGCACCGCCATGGCGATGAGCAGCAGCGCGGAGCCGAGCGCGAAGAAGCCCAACCAGGGGTGCAGCAGGAAGATGATGCCGATGTAGATCGGTGACCAGGGCAGGTCGAACAGCGCGTGGATACCGCTGCCGGTGATGACCTGCCGGAACGTGTCGAAGTCGCGGATCGGCTGGCTCTGCGAGGCGCCCTGCGACGGCGTTTCGACCGATGCGGCCAGGATCCTGGCCGAAAGCAGCCGATCGAGGCGCGCGCTGGCGCGCGTCAGGATCCAGGCGCGCACCAGGTCGAGGCCGGCCAGCGCCATGAAGGCGACCAGCAGCACCAGCGTCAGCATCACCAGTGTGGTCTGGCTGCCGCTGGTGACGACACGGTCGTAGATCTGCAGCATGTAGAGGGGCGAGGCGAGATAGAGCAGATTGATCGCCAGGCTGAAGGCGGCCGCGACCAGGAAATAGCGGCGGCACGCCCGAAGCGCGTCGTTCACGATCTGCGATTTGCTACCGATACTCAAGATACCCAGCGGAGAACCCGCCCCCCAACTGCACGCCCGGACCGATACTACTACCGATCCCTCAATCGGCCACGCGATCCGCTCGTAAACCTGCCGTAAACCTTAATTCGTAAGCAGAACCCGCGGCCGGCGGGAAACGAGGTGAGCCGCGCGTGGCCGCCGGCTCACCTCCTCATTCATCACAGCACGAAGTCGCTCGCGGTCAGGCCAAGCCCGGTGCCGGTCAGCGTGATCTGGAAATCCGCCGTCGCATTGCCGTTGACGTCGACACGCACGATCGTGTTGCTGCCGACCTCAGACCAGGTGATGCTGTTGGCGACGGTAGCCCCGTTCTGCCCGCCGAACAGGAAGGCCTGGTCGCCGGCGGCGGTACTGGCGTCGATCGAGGACAGGTCGATCTTGTCGGTGCCATGCACGAAGTCGGTGATGGTGTCGTTCGCGGCACTTGCCGGGGAATCCGAAACGGCCGATCCGTAGTAGAACGTGTCGGCTCCCAGGCCGCCGGTAAGCGTGTCAGTGCCGACACCGCCGACCAGTCGGTCGTTGCCATCGCCGCCGTTCAGTGTGTCGTTGCCGTCCTGCCCAAACAGCGTGTCGTTACCGGCCAGGCCAAAGATCGAGTCCGCTCCGCCATTGCCGTAGAGGACGTCGTCGCCGTTGTTGTTGCTGGGATCGTTGAGTGTTTCTCCCGCGTTCAAGCCGTTGCTGCCCGTTATGATCTGGAACGTCTCGCTGTACTGATATGCGGGCCCGACCGGGTCGCCGACTTGGGTGGCCTGCACGGTCACGGTGGATATGCTGTTCGTCGTGAGGCTTCCCGAGCTGAGCGTGTTCCCGCTGATCGAAAACAGGTTCGCATTCGATTGCGAGGTGATGCTGTAGACAAAGCTGCCAGGATCTGAGTCGGTCGCGCTCAGGGTTCCGGTGAACTGGAAGGAATTGAAATTCACATTATCCGTTGTTGTGATCGGCGTCAGCTGGATATCGGTCGGCGCAAAGCGCGGCGGGCCGTCGTCGGCGCCGGTGATGGAGATCGAGACCAGCTTTGCGGTGCCATCCTCCGAATAGACGGTAAAGCTGTCGCTCAATGGCTGCCCGTCAGCGAGTGCGTTGACCGTCGGGTTCGAATTGTCGAGCGTATAGGTCCAGACACCGGCTGATGTCACGGTGAAGGCGCCGTAGCCGGACGCGCTGGCCGTCGCGGAATTGACGGCCTGGAACGAGTCCGTGGTGTTGTCGACATCGGTTGAAAGAAGGTCGCCGGTAGCTGTCGGCGTGCCGCCGCCATTGGAGCTGCCCGCTTCGACGACGGCTCCGCTGGCCGTGCCGGTGATCGCCGCGGCATCGTTGGCGCCGTTGATGGTGATATCGACCACCTGCGAGGTGCCGTCGGCGGTGGTGACCGTCACCAGCTCATGCAGCGTGGTGTTCGCGCCGCTGCTGTTGAGCGCCTGAACGGTGGCGTTGTTGTCGTCCAGCGTGTAGCTCCAGGTGCCGGCGGCATCGATCGAGAACGTGCCATAGCTTTTGGCCACGGCGGCCTGGACGTCGAAGGTGGCCGGATTGTCGACGTCGATCGCGTTGAGGTCGCCCCCGGCCGTCGCATCGCCCGGCGTGCCATTGGCAACGCCGCTCTTCTCCGTGACCGAGGTGTCCTGGATGCCGTTGCCGGTAATCACCGCGGCGTCGTTGGTGCCGGTGATGGAGATGGTGATCAGCTGGCTGGTGCCGTCCTCGGAATGGACGGTGAAGGAGTCGCTGAGCGGATCGCCGTCATTGAGGGCGTCGACCGTCGGATTGGTGTCGT
>NZ_RZOT01000025.1:0-8047 GCF_003999085.1 Mesorhizobium sp. M4A.F.Ca.ET.090.04.2.1 | reverse complement strand
GCGGCGTCGTTGGTGCCGGTGATGGAGATGGTGATCAGCTGGCTGGTGCCGTCCTCGGAATGGACGGTGAAGGAGTCGCTGAGCGGATCGCCGTCATTGAGGGCGTCGACCGTCGGATTGGTGTCGTCGAGCGTGTAGGTCCAGTTGCCGGCGGCATCGATGGTGAAGCTGCCGTAGCTGGTGCTGCCGCTGTCGGCCTGGAAGACGTTGTCGGCGTTGTCGACATCGCTTGCCGTCAGCGAGCCGATGGCGGTGACCGGGGCATCGGCGCCGTCCTCGTCGACCGCGCCGCTGGTGGTGCCGTCGATGATGGCGGCGTCGTTGGTGCCGGTGATGGTGACCGTCACCGTCTGGGTGTCGGTGCCGCCATGGCCGTCGTCGGCCTGGATCGTGTAGGTCAGCGTCAGCGTCTCGCCGGCCGCCAGGAAATCGAACGCCTGCGGCGTCGAGTTGAAGCTCCAGGTCAGATTGTGGGTCTCGCCCGCATCGGCCGTCAGCGAGGTCGGCGAAACCGTCAGCATGTTGATGACGGCGGCGCTGTCCAGGCTGCCGGTGGTGCCGCCGGGCGACACCGAGGTTACGCTCGCGCTCACCGTGTCGGAGACATCGGCGTCGTTCACCGTCAGCGTGCCGCTCGCCGTCAGCGGCGCACTGGTCTCGGTCAGCGAGGCGGCGTCTTTGTCCGTCGTCACCAGATGGATGTCCGGCTTGTCGTTGGTGCCGGTGAACTGGATGGTGGCCGTGGCCCAGCTCAGCGTGCCGTTGCCGAGCTGGATGGCGTAGGTCACCTTGTCGACAAGGATCTGCCCGGCGGCAAGCGACTGCAACAGTCCGTCGATACTGGCCGTGCTGTAATGGATCGTGCCGTCACTGGCTATCCAGATCCTGGCGCCCAGGAGGCTGGTGTCGGTGGTCCCGGCGGCTCCCGCGCTGTCGTCGGAGCTTGAGTATGTAATGTCCTTGGTCAGCAGGTCCGCCGGCGCATAGGTCTTCGTCGCTATCGACGCACTGACGGTGTCGTCGATGGAGTAGAGCGTTTTGGCCGCCCCGCCCAGGTCGTTCGCTAGAACATTCAGAATCAGGACGCTACCGGCATCTTCCGAAGAAAAGAAGATGTCGTCCTTCGCCTGCGGTGTGTTGGAAAAAGACGTCGTGGTGCCGCCGGCACCGGTGACCTGAGTAGCCATTTTTCACCCCTGTTGTTTAACGACAGACGCCCCACCGCCTGTCGACCCCATTGAAAGACCAGCCGCTTCTTGACTGAAAATGTTGCACGCCCGGCACGCAGATTCCGGCACATGTCGATTGTGTCAGCGCACCCGAAGGCCTCGATGCCGACGCCCAGCGATGGCCAGCACAACGTGTGGCCAGTCACGGGCGGGCTGTGGCTCAAATGGTGATGGCTGCGGCGGTACTGGCCGCCGTGCTGTGTTTCCCCTAGCCCCTTTAGCGTCGCTTAACCCGTTGTTGCCGGTCGGGGGCCATTTTATTCGACGCTTATATTAGGGTATTATTAACCCTGTCAGCGAGGAGGCGTCAACATCCTGCTTGGCATAACAGTTAATATTAGGGCCGCTACTGATATTCGGCGCATGGCCGCAGGACCAGTCGCGCGGCTATCGACGCATCCCGGAACATAGGCCGCGCGCCGGCAGAGACCCGTGGTTAAACTCCGTCTTGCCGCTCATTTCCTCGTGCAGCCAAGAGGGCAGGGACCGATGGCCCGGCGGCGTTGCCTGGCAGCGGACGCGTTTCACAAAGCAGCCCGGCGCATCGGAATCCGGAGCCTCCGCCTTTCAGGCCGAGCATCCTGCGCGTTTCGGCCGGCGTCGCGATCTCGTGGTCGAACTTGGCGAGGCCAGTCGGCAAAATCTAGCTTCCCGCCAGCGACAGGCCGCCGGCGCGTTCGCGCAGCAAGGCCAGCAATTCGCTTCGTCGCGCTTGCGGCGTGTCGACGGGCAGGACGAAGCACAGCGTCTTGTTGATGGCGCCATGGCCGTCGCGGATCGGGGCGGCCATGCACCAGGTGAAGCGGTCGGCGAGCGCCGATGTCTCGCTGAAGCCCTGCTGGCGCGCCAGTTCGACATCGGCGAAGAATTCGCCGGGTGCGATGATGCGGCCGTCCGGAAGCTTGTAGTCGTCAGCCGGGATGAAAGCTCCAAGCTCTTCCCTGCTCATATGGCCGACCAGAAGCCGTCCCGATGCCGTCCACGGGATCGGGACCTCGACGCCGACATCGCTGGAAATGCGGAACGGGCCGGGCGAATCCCGGCAGTCGAGGACGACATATTTGTTGCCGCGCAGACCGCACATCTGAACGGTCTCGCCGGTCTCCGCGGCCATCCTGTCCAGCGTCTCGAGGATGCGACGGTAGTGCGCATTGTGATGCGAATAGGCCCAGCCGAACAGGTGCATCGCGCGGCCGAAATAGACATAGCCCTCGGTGCCGACATTCTCGAGCATCTCGGCTTCGAGCAGGCTGTTGACGATCTCGTAGGTGGTCGAGCGCGGCGCGCCAATCATCTTGGCGAGGTCGCCGACGCGCACCGGCGCACGATGCCTGAGCAGCGCCTCGAGCAGCATGATGACGCGGTCGATGCCGCGGCGGCGCTCGCCGCCTTGCGGTGCAGCGCCACCCGCCTCGATCAGATCGGTCGCGCTATCGCTCATTTCGGCCGTCCAAAATCATTTTAAGTCCTCGTCTCAAGACGCTTGAAAGATGCCAAGGCTCAGTCTAGCATCCCGCCTGTCCGATATACAGACACGATGTCTGAAATACCGGACAGATTAACGAGCCGGACAGAGAAGTCCAGACGAAAAAACGGGCGGTTCCGCAACGCGGCAACCGGCGGTTTTGTCGTCCCGACTCCGCACGCCCGGACACAACCACTGAAGGGGAACAGTCATGATGAAATCGCCGTTTTTCGCATCCGCCAGCGCCCTTTGCCTCGGTCTCGTCTTGGCCTTGGGCGTAGGCTCGCAGGCCAATGCCGCCGCCAAATGCATCAAGGGCGACCGCAAGGCGCCGTACACGATCGGCTGGGCCAACATCTATTCGGTGCCGACCTGGATGAAGCAGACGCAGGGCACCATCGAGGCCGAGGTCGAGGCGCTGAAGAAGCAGGGGCTGGTCGACAAGCTGGTCGTCACCGACGCCCAGGGCGACGCCAACGTGCAGATCCAGCAGATCCAGTCGATGATCGACTCCAATGTCGACGCCATCATCCTGATCGCCGGCTCATCGACCGCGCCGGCGCGCGTTATCGCCGATGCCTGCGCCAAGGGCATCGCTATTATCAACTTCGACAGCCTCGTCGACACCGACCAGGTGACCGCCAAGGTCAACACCGATTCCTCGCAGTGGGGCGACCAGGCCGCCAAGTTCCTGATCGACGCCATCGGCGGCAAGGGCAAGATCCTGATCCTCAACGGTCCGGCCGGCGTCTCGGTCAGCGACGATCGCCGCAAGGGCGCCGATGCCGAGCTCAAGGCTCACCCGGACGTGAAGATCCTGGCCGAGACCAACACACCCTACAATGTCGCGCCGGCGCAGGAAGCCGTCACCAGCCTGCTGTTCGCCAATCCCGAAATCGACGGCATCCTGTCGCTCGGCGGCGCGCTGTCGGCGGGCGCGGTGCTGGCACTCGACAAGCAGGGCCGCGACCAGGTGCCGATCACCGGCGAGAACGCTCGGCAGTTCCTCGAACTGTGGAAGGAAAAGGGCCTGAAGAGCTGGGCCACCATGCAGCCGAACTGGCTCGGCGCCTTCGCTACCTACACCGCCGTCCAGGCGCTCGAAGGCAAGGACGTGCCGGCCTTCGTCAAGATCCCGTTGCCGGTGATCGACAATTCCAACATCGACGAGTACCTCGCCCGGGCCAAGGATTTCCCGGCTGACGGCTATATCTATTCGCCCTACGATGAGGAGCTGTTCAAGAAGCTGCTGGCGCAGAAATAGGCCGGAAGGGTTGTAGCATTGACAACCATGGCTCCGCTCCTAGCCGCGCGGGGGGTGTCGAAGGCCTTCTTCGGCAATCCGGTCTTGCGCGACGTTTCCATCGCTCTCCAGCCGGGCCGCGTGCATGCGCTGCTCGGCGAGAACGGCGCCGGAAAGTCGACCCTGATCAACCTTCTGTCCGGGGCGCTGCGCCCGGATGGCGGGACGATCGAGGTCGACGGGCGCGCGGTGGCGCGCATGACGCCGGCGCTGGCGCGGCAGGCCGGCATTGCCGTCGTGCAGCAGGAGCTCAGCCTGACCGCCAGCCTTTCGATCGCCGAGAATATCGGCCTCGGCGCCTATCCGAAGCGGTTCGGCCTGGTCGACTACAATGAGCTCGCCGCCCGGGCAAGGGCGGCGTGCGACCTCGTCGGGCTGCACGAGCCACTGTCGACGCCCGTCGGGCAACTGCCGCTCGGGCGCCGACAGATGGTGGAGATCGCCAAGGCGCTCTACCGCCGGCCACGCGTGCTAATCCTCGACGAACCGACCTCGTCGCTGTCGGCGACGGAGACGAAAATATTGACCGATCTGTTGGCGCGGCTGCGCCGGGAAGGCATCGCCATCCTCTACATCTCGCACCGGCTCAACGAAGTGATGACGCTCTGCCAGCATGTCACCGTCCTCAAGGACGGCACCTGCACGGCGGACCGCTCGCTGGACGGAACCGACGCCGCCGGGCTGGTGCGGCTGATGGTCGGTCGCGACCCTGGCGATCTCTTTCCCAAGTGGCAGGCTTCCGCCTCGCCGGCCACCGCCATCTCGGTCCGCAACTTTGCGGCCGGCCTGATGCGCGACGTCGATCTCGACATCAGGACGGGCGAGGTGCTGGGCATTGGCGGCCTGGTCGGGCAGGGGCAGGAGGACCTGTTGCTCGGCCTCTACGGCGCCATCCCGGCGAGGACGAAGTCGGCGACCGTCAACGGTGCCCCGGGCCTGCCCGGCGGTGTGCCGAAGGCCAATGCGCTCGGCCTCGTCTACGTGCCGGCCGACCGCAAGCGCGAGGGACTGCACCTGATCCATCCGATCATCACCAACATGATGCTGCCTGCCTTCGCGCGGCTGCCGGCGCTGAAGCTGCGCAGCCGCCAGGCCGAACGCAAGACGGCAAAGGGCCTTGCCGCGCAGCTCGCCATCAAGGGCGATCTCGAGCGGCCGGCGCAGGCGCTGTCCGGTGGCAACCAGCAGAAGGTCGCGCTGGCAAAATGGATGCCGCATGATCCGCTGGTGCTGCTGCTCAACGACCCGACACGCGGTGTTGATGTCGAGACCAAGCGCGAGATCTATCTGATGCTGCGCGCCTTCGCCGCCGCTGGCAAGGCCGTCGTGCTGCTCAGTTCCGACACGCCGGAACTGGTGCATCTGTGCGACCGTGTGGCGGTGGTGCGGGAAGGTCGCATCGCGGCCACGCTCGAACGCACGGCGCTGAGCGAGGAAGCCATCGTGTCGGCGGCGATGGGCGCCGAGAAACAGAAGGTCGCGGCATGAGTACTTCTTCCCCCGCGAAAACCGCCGGTGCCCTCTATTGGCCGGTGCAAGCGCGCCGCAATATCGGCGTGCGCAGCCTGTTCGTCGTCGTGCTCGCATTCCTCATTGCTTATGGCGTGCTGTTTCCTGGCCTGTTCACGGCCTCCGGCTTCGCCAAGTTCACCCAGAGCTGGTTTCCGCTGGCGTTGGTGGCGATGGCGCAGGCGATCCTCATGCTTACGGGCGGCATCAGCCTGGCGATCGGCGCCACCGTCAGTCTCGGGGCGGTCATCGCCGCGACCACCATGGCCGGGCCACTCGGCGTCGCCGGCGGCGCCGCCGCGGTGGCGCTGACCGGGCTCGGCATCGGAGCCGTTACCGGCTTGATCGTAGTGCGGCTTCGCTTGCCGGCGATCGTGGTCACGCTCGCCGGTTCCTTCATCATTGGTGGCGCCGCACTGCTGATCCTGCCAAGGCCGGGTGGCTCCATTCCGGAATGGTTGTCCGACCTGCTGGCCGGCGACACGCCAGCGGCCTTCGTGCTTCTGTTGGCAATCGTTCTCCTTTGGAAGCTCTATCTCGCCACGCCGCTGGGACTGAGCCTCTACGCCGCCGGCGAGAATCCGGTCGGCGCCTTTCGGTCCGGCGTGCCGGTCGATATGGCGCGCGTCGCCGCCTATGCGATCAGCGGCCTGCTCTCGACCAGCGCCGGCCTGTTCGTCGCCGCGCAGACGGGCTCGGGCGATCCGGTGATCGGCAATGCCTTCACGCTCAACTCCATCGCCGCCGCCGTGCTCGGCGGCATCGGTTTCCTCGGCGGGCAAGGCACGATGCGCGGCGCGCTCGCCGGCAGCCTGCTGCTCAGCCTGATGATCAGCGTCATGTTCTTCCTCGGCTTCACGCCGGTGGCGCAGTATGTCGCGCAGGGGCTGATCATCATCGGCGCCGTCGCCATCCCGCAATTCCGTAAGGTGCAGCCATGACAGCCTGGAACGAAAGCGCGGGCGGCAAGCGCGCCAAGGCGATCCTGAAGAGCCGGCCCTTCCTCACCGTGGCCATTGTCGCGGCAGTCTGGATCGGGGCGAGCTTCGCGTCGCGCGGCTTCGGCGCCTATGGCCATCTGCGCTATCTGGTCGAACTCGGCGCCGTGATCGGCCTGGTCGCGGCGGGCCAGACCTTCGTCGTGATCGCCGGCGGCATCGATCTTTCGGTTGCGGCGATCGTCACCGTCAGCGCCATCAGCCTGCCGCTCTTGTCATGGCAGGCCGACCCGACCGGCCTTGCGCCGGTGCTCGCGGTGCTTGCGCTGACCACGGTGATCGGGCTGGTCAACGGGCTCGGCGTGGCGCTGCTGCGCGTTCATCCCATGATCATGACGCTGGCCATGGCGACCTTCCTGCAAGGGCTTCTGATCATCATTGCTGGCGGCAGTGCCGTCACCGCCGAGAACCCGCTGGTGCATTGGCTCGGCAATGCGCGGCCGGCAGGGATTCCGGCGGGCATTCTGCTCTGGGTGGCCGTTTCCGCGATTGTGCTGACGGTCATGCACGCCACGCCGTTCGGCGCGCGCATCTTCGCCATGGGCGCCAATCCGCTTGCCGCGGCCCTGTCCGGCGTGCCGGTGACGTCGACGACACTCGCCGTCTATGGCATCAGCGGCTTCACGGCGGGGCTGGCGGGCGTGCTCGTGCTCGGCATGAACGGACAGGGCTATGTCGGGATCGGCGATCCCTACCTGCTTGCATCGATTGCCGCGGTGGTGCTCGGCGGCACGTCCATTCTCGGCGGGCTCGGCACCTATGCCGGCACCATTCCCGGCGCGATCCTCTTGGTGACCATCACCGCGCTGATCACCGTGGTCAACGCATCTCCCGGTTGGCGCAGCATCCTGTTCGGCTCGCTGATCCTCGGCCTGCTGCTTCTCTCAGGCCGGGAGCAGGCTCGTCGATGACACGTCGTCCAGCCGGTAGATGCGCTTGGCGTTGCCGAAGAACAGCGCCGCCTGCTCGTCCGCGGAAAGGCCCGAAGCAATGGCCTTGAAGCTGTCATACACTTCGTCGAACGAGGCATGCAGGCCGGCGACCGGGAAGTCGGAGCCGAACATGGCGCGCTTCGTTCCAAAACAGTCGATGCAGTGCAGCACCACCGGCCGCAGGCTGTCGAGCGTCCAGTCATGATCGTAGGCGACGAGGTCCGAGATCTTGACGGCAACGTTGTCGTGCTGCGCCAGAAGCCGCAGTCCGTCGCGCCATTTCCGCATGCCATCAACGTCGCGGTCGATCGGGCTGCCGCAATGGTTGAGGACGAATTGCTGATCCGGAAAGGCCGCGGCGAGGCGAGCGGCATCAGCCAGTTGGCGCGGGAACACCATCAGGTCAAAGGAGAGCCCGTGGCGCGCGAGCAGCTTCAGTCCGGAGCGCCAGGCCGGATCGTCCATGATGCCGTCGCGGGCGGCGAAGCGACGCGCCGGATCGGGGTCCCAGCTGAGAATATCGCGCACGCCGACGACGCGATGGAAGGCAGCCTGCGCTTCGATCAGCGCCGGGGCCTGCCGGCTGGCCAACGGCACGTGCACGACATAGC
>NZ_RZOT01000259.1:0-8200 GCF_003999085.1 Mesorhizobium sp. M4A.F.Ca.ET.090.04.2.1 | reverse complement strand
CAGTCGGACGGCACCTCAACCCGGGTGCATGGCGGTGCAGGCCTCGGCCTTGCCATATCCAGGCGCCTCGTCACCGCCATGGGCGGTTCGATTTCAGTGTCGAGCCGGCTCGGCGAGGGATCCGAATTCGTCTTCGAGCTTCCGGCCGTGGCCGCAACCGAGCCGCCGCAGAACCGGCAGGACATCCTCTCCGGCCGGCGCGCCGTGATCGTGTCGAAGAACGCGGTCGAGGCCGACGCCATCGCGCGCACCATCCGCGCCCATGGCGGCGCCGTCGACCTGGCGACGACGCTTGCCCAGGCAACGCCTTTCGCCACCGGCTGCGACGTTCTACTGGTCGATGCCGCCATGGAAAACAGCGACGGGCGCTTGCTCAAGCGCTTGCGCCAGAACGGTTTTGCCGACTGTGAGGCGATCACGTTAATCGCGCCGACCGACCGCGGCATGCTCGGCGAATTCCGCGCCAACGGCTACGCCACCTTCCTGGCGCGGCCGGTGCGCGGCGAGACGCTGCTGCGCGTGCTCTTGACCAGCCACGCGCCAGCCCTGCCCCTGCCGCAAGCCGACAAGCGCGGCGCGCAGCCCGTGCGCGCCGGCGGCCGCCGTGGCGAGCAGGGCCTGTCGGTGCTGATCGCCGAGGACAACGACATCAACGCCATGCTCGCCCGCGCCACGCTCCTGAAGGCCGGGCATCGCGTCAAGGTGGTCGGCAACGGCAAGGCCGCCGTCGAGGCTGTCACTGATGCCGGCCTGAAGCACCGCTTCGACGTGGTGCTGATGGACCTGCACATGCCGGTCATGGACGGGCTGGATGCCATCGCCGCCATTCGCCGCCACGAGGAGGCGCTGGCGGTGCCGCCCGTCCCGATCATGGTGCTGTCGGCGGACAGCCAGGAAAAGACCCGCCACACGGTACTGGCGCACGGCGCCAGCGGCTTCGTCACCAAGCCGCTCGACCCGGACGCCCTGGTCAGCGCTGTCGAGGCGCAGGTCGCGGCCTGAATTTTTTGCCCCCGGCACACGCCTTGGATTGCCTGGCTTTGCCCAGCTAAAGGTAGCCGGATGAAGGCATTCGCCAGCCGACGAAGTATTGCCCGCCGCTGCGTATCACGGTACTGTCACAATCCTGTTGCACCTACACCGTATCCCCGTGCCAAGAGGGATGGCTCGAAGGAGAATCACTCGTGCATACAGTTATGCCGGAATGTGACACTCGGCCGAATGCCGGCGGCGCCCTGCTCGCCGCGCGGACCGGCGATGCCGTTGCAACAGGCACCCCTCTCGGCCGCATCGGCAATCTCGAAGTGCGGCTTGCCCGCAACGAGGCCGAGATCGCGGCCGCCCAGGAAGTGCGCTACCGGGTATTCTATGACGAGCTCGGTGCCAGGAAGGACCTGTTCCAGGCGCAGAACCGTCGCGACGCCGACCGTTTCGACCCGCTCTGCGATCACCTTTTGGTGTTCGACACCTCGCTCCCCGGCCCTGAGCACCGCCGCATCGTCGGCACCTACCGGCTGCTGCGGCAGGAAATCGCGGCGACGGCTGGCGGTTTCTATTCCGAGGGCGAGTTCGAGCTGACCAAGCTGATCGCCCGTCATCCCGGTCAGCGTTTCCTCGAGCTCGGCCGCTCCTGTGTCCTGCCGGAATACCGTTCCAAGCGCACCATCGAGGCGCTGTGGCAAGGCATCTGGGCCTACATCAACCACTACGGCATCGGCGTGATGACCGGCTGCGCCTCCTTCCACGGCATCGTGCCGGCAGCGCATGCCGAGGCCTTGACCTATCTCGCCCATCACTGCCGCACCAATTCGGCTTGGGACGTCAAGGCGGTCGCGGGCCGTTACTGCCCCATGGACCTGATGCCGATCGAGGCGGTCAACGCCAAGGCCGCGATCGCGGCGATGCCGCCGCTGGTCAAGGGTTACCTGCGCGTCGGCGCCCGCATCGGCGACGGCTGCGTCATCGATCATGAATTCTCGACCGTCGACGTCTTTGTCGTCATGCCGGTCAAGGAGATCGGTGCGCGCTACGTCAACTATTATGGCGGGGAAGCCCAGCGCTTCGCGGCATAACTCAGCGAACAGCGAATACTGACCAGCGGGAGCTGCGTCAGCCCCTATTCGCTACTCCCTATTCGCTATTCGCTCTCTCTCATGGAATATCCTCCGGCCGCCGTCCGGGCCTGCTTTTGTAAGACGCAAAGGCCCAGCCGAATTTGAGCGCGCCGCCGCGCACAATGAATGCCGCGGCGAAACCCAGCAGACCCGCCGCCAACGGCGGCAGGCCGGCAAGGTCACCGACGGTGAAAAGGGCCGCACCCGCAAGAGCCGCCGTGACGTAGATCTCGGGCCGCAGAAGCACCGACGGCTCCCCCGCCAGAAGATCGCGCAGGATGCCGCCGAAGGTGGCGGTCAGCACGCCCATGATGGTGGCGACGACCGGTGAGCCAGTGATGGCGAGGCCCTTGGCGGCGCCCATCACCGAGAAGGCGGCGAGGCCGATGGCGTCGAGCCAGAGCAGCAATTTGTAGCGGGATTCGACCAGGTGGGCGCTGAAGAAGACTAGCACCGCGACCACCACGCAGATCAGCACATAGTCGCGGTTGGCGACCCAGAACACCGGCAGGTTGAGGATGACGTCGCGCAACGTGCCGCCGCCGATACCGGTGACGCAGGCCAGGAACAGAAAGCCGATGATGTCGAGTTGCTTGCGCGAAGCGGCAAGCGCGCCTGTCGCCGCGAAGACGGCGACGCCGGCATAGTCGAGAAGCTCGATGAGGTTCATGGGCTGAGCGAGTAGTGAATAGCGAATAGGGAGTAGGGCAATAGCACGAAGCCGCAGATTAGTATCTGTCCCCCTACTCACTGCTCCCTATTCGCTACTCACTATCAGGCATCCTTCTCGGCCTGCTCGTTCACCGGCCCCGGCTCGACCGGCGCCTCGGCGACAGCGGCCTTCGGGCCGCCCTTGGCGACGCCGACCATGGCTGGCCTCAGCACGCGGTCGCCGATCGAATAGCCGGGCTGGACGACCTGGACGACGGTGCCTGAGGGAACATCGGGATTGGGCACCTCGAACATCGCCTGGTGGAAGTTCGGGTCGAACTTCTCGCCTTCCGGCGCGAGCTTCTTCACCCCATGCCGCTCCAGCGCCGCAAGCATGGCGCGCTCGGTAAGGTCGACGCCCTCGATCAGGGCCTTGAAGCCGGCATCGCCCGACGCCTTGGCTTCGGCCGGAATGGCGTCCAGCGCGCGGCGCAGATTGTCCGACACCGACAGCATGTCGCGCGCGAAATTGGCCACCGCATAGGCGCGCGCGTCGTGCACGTCGCGCACGGTGCGACGGCGCAGGTTCTCCATCTCTGCCGCGACGCGAAGCGCTCGGTCCTTCAATTCCTCGTTTTCCTTCAGCAGCCGCACCAGCGCCTCGTAGTCGCCGTCGACGCTGCCTTCCGCACGTTCGCCGGTGGCCTCGGTAGGCTCCATATCCTCGGGCGCGCGTTCGTCTTTTGCCTGGTCGCTCATCGCCGTTTCCCGTCATTCCGAATGGTTTGGATTTGCGCCCGATATCGAGGTTTGAAGGCCAAAAATCAAGGGGCAAGCGAGCCAACGCAGTTTCGCTGCGTCTCCAGGGGACCGTTCGATATTAAATCAAATTTTACCTTGATCGCCGGCTTCGCTTGCGAGAAAGCGGCGGCGAGGGAACCATTGCCGGGTTGAGGGAGTTTCGAAGCCGACACAGGATTTGGGACGATGAGCGGCAACAAAAGCGAAAGGCGCGCGGAACTCGCCGCCGATATCAGACGACAGCTTGGCAGCGAAGCGACGAAGCGCTTTCTGCGCACGCTGCCGTCATTCCGCCTGGAAACGAACACGCCCGAGCATTTCCGCGACCTGCTCGACCAGCTCGATGACATCGAAACCAGGGCGGCCAACGGCGAACGCCGCCAGTAGCTGCGCATCCGCAAGACCGGACGCGCCGCCGCGCCTGAAGCAATTCCAGCAAGGCTGCGCAGCCCGGTTTCCGCCTGGAATTGCACAAGAAATCAGAGGCTTAGAGGATCAGCGGTTCCATGGGACTGGAACCGCTGCGAGCGGCGCTTTTCCCGATATTTCAAGCCGCCTTGCGTTCGTCGCGCATCAGCGCCTTGCCGTCGCGGATCTCGGTGCCGAGCACCTTCAGGCATTCGCGCATGAACGCTGCAAGGCCAGGCCAGCCCTTGGCCGATACCAGATTGCCATCGACATGGGCGCCGGTCGGCGCGACATCGATGTAGATGCCGCCGGCGAGCGTCACTTCCGGCTCGCAGTATTGCAGCGCCGCGACCTCGCGGCCGCGCACCACACCGTCGACGGCGATCAGGATCTGCACGCCGTGGCAGATGGTGAAAATCGGCTTGCCGGTCTCGTGGAAATGCCTGACTAGCGCCTGCACGCGCTTGTCGATGCGGATGTATTCCGGCCCGCGCCCGCCGGCCGCATAGACGGCGTCGTAGTCGGCCGGGTTCACCTCGGCGAAGGTCTTGTTGAGGATGTAGTCGTGGCCGAGCTTTTCGGTGTAGGTCTGGTGGCCTTCGAAATCGTGCAGCGAGGTCTTCAAGATGTCGCCGGCCTTCTTGTCGGGGCACACGACATGCACCGTATGGCCAACCGCATGCATGGCCTGTTCGAAGACGAAAATCTCATACTCCTCGCTGAACTCGCCAACGAGCATCAGAATCCTTTTGCCTGCCATGCCGGTTCCTCCCTTAGCTGGCTATTTATTTCGAGGCGCGAAATATAGCCCTATCGTAAGGGCAAGCAGGGCGGAGGGGAAGCGCAAATCGCACGATTGGTCCTACCAGATTGATTCTGTGGCGCCCGGTGAGCAACAAAGGCAAGGCTTCCGGAGCAAAACCGGAGAGGCTGGTCTGACCAAGACAGCGTCAGGCAGCCGCCCGGATCATATCCGCCGCCTTCTCGGCGATCATGATCGTCGGCGCATTGGTGTTGCCGCCGACGAGTGTCGGCATCACCGAGGCGTCGACGACGCGCAGCCCTTGCAACCCGCGCACCTTTAACTGCGGATCGACGACGGCCATCTCGTCGATGCCCATCTTGCAGGTGCCGGCCGGGTGATAGATCGTGTCGGCGCGGGCCCTGATATGCGCCATCAGCTCGGCGTCGCTGGCAGCGCCAGCGGTATAGATTTCCTTCTGGCGATACCTGGCCAGCGCCGGCGACTCCAGAATGCCGCGCATCATCCGCACACCCCGGAGCAGAAGCTCGGCGTCGCGCTCGTCCTCGAGGAAGCGCGGGTCGATGCGCGGCGGCGCCAGCGAGTCTGGACTGGACAGCCCAACCTCGCCGCGCGAATAGGGCCTCAGCACGCAGACATGGCAGGAGAAGCCATAGCCCATATGCAGCTTGCGGCCGTGATCGTCGACGATGGCGATGCAGAAATGCAGTTGCAGGTCGGGCCGCTCGGCCGCCGCGTCGGATTTGAGGAAGGCGCCGGCCTCCGCATAGGGCGTGGCGATCATGCCGGTGCCGTCCTTGCGCCAGCGCAGCATGTGCCTGAGCAGTCCGGGCAGGCCGCGGAGGCCGATGCCCATCAGCTCGGTCTCGCGCGACTTCCAGGCCAGGATGAAATCGAGATGGTCCTGCAGGTTCTTGCCGACACCGGGCAGTTCATGGACGATCGGAATGCCGTGCACTGCCAGCTCCGCCGCCGGACCGATGCCGGAAAGCAGCAGCATTTGCGGCGAGCCGAACGCGCCACCGCACAGGATGACCTCGCGCCTGGCTTCCGCCACGGCTTCGCTCTTGCCGGCACGATAGCGCACGCCCGTCGCGCGCTTGCCGTCGAGCACCACGCCGGTCGCCTGCGCGCCGGTGATGACGGTGAGGTTCGGCCGGCCCATCGCCGGATGCAGATAGGCTGCCGCGGCCGAGCAGCGCTCGCCATTGCGCCGCTCGCCCCAGAATTGCGTGACCTGGTAGAGCCCCGCCCCTTCCTGCTCGGGCCCGTTGAAATCGTCGTTACGGCGGATCTGGTTCTCGCCGCAGGCCTCGACGAAGGCTTTCGAGATCGAACGCGGCTCCTGCTGCTCGGCCACCCTGAGCGGTCCGTCGCCGCCGTGCAGCGCATCAGTGCCGCGCTGGTTGCCTTCGGCGCGCCGGAAATAGGGCAGCACCTCGCTCCACGACCAGCCGTCGCAGCCGAGATCGGCCCATTCGTCATAGTCGCGGCGGTGACCGCGCGTGTAAAGCATGGCGTTGATGGCGCTGGAGCCGCCCAAGGCCTTGCCGCGCGGCTGGTAGCCCTTGCGGCCGCCGAGCCCTTCCTGCGGCACCGTCTCAAACCCCCAATTGTTGATCCTGGGCCTGCCCGGCAGCAGCGCGATGATGCCGGCCGGCGCGCGGATCAGGAGATCCTTGCCTTCGCCGCCCGCTTCGATCAGGCAGACCGTCTTCGATGCATCCTCAGAAAGCCTGGCGGCAAGCGTGCAGCCGGCGGAACCGCCGCCGGCGATGACATAGTCGTAGCGCATGGTCTCCTCCCGGCGGATATTTCCGTCCGTACGGTCAGAGAAGGCCTGCTTGCGCGCGTTGTAAAGACGTCGACGAGTTACCGCAGGGTCAGCCCGCGCGTTTGCGCCGCCAGGAATATTTCGGCCCCTTGGTCTCCGCCTCGGCGGTCGGCTGGTAGTAGAGCCCCAGCCCGCCGGTGCGGCCTTCCCCCAACCGCTTCAAAAGCACCGGGTTCGAGATTTCGAACTCGTCGAAGCCGACCCGCAGCATATGCGGCAGCTGGTCGACCAGCACCTGGCCGGCGGCGCGGACGGCGCCCTCGAAATGATGGCGGCTGCGCAGCAATTCGCCCTTGGAGAAAGAACGGCCGTCATTGAACGCCGGGAAGGCCAACGCCACCAGCGACAGCTGGTCGAGCAGGCCGACGATCTTGTCGAGCTCGTCGCCGGGCTGCAGCAGCACCCCGATGCGTTCCCTGGCCGACTTGCGCACCTCCGGGTCGAGCCCCAGGAACGCCTGCAGCGGCAGGATGAAGCGGCCATTGCCGGCCAGCGCCTCGGCGCTCTCGGCCTGGATCCACTCGTCCTCGCGGAAACCGTTCGGGGTCCAGAGGCGGGTTTCCGATTTGGTCGGTTCAGTCATCAAAAATTCCCAAGTCCAAAAATCCAAGGATGTGTCGCGTTTCAGGTCAGGCCGAGCCCGAGCGGAGCGTCCCATGGTGCGTGAGCACCGGAAACGCTGGAAACCGACGATTGCGGGCCGGCCTCACCTGAATATCAACATAGCCTAAAGGGATGCGTCGGTCAGCGACTTCTCCAGGCCGGAAAGGTGGATGCCGCACTCTGTCTTGGCGTGCCCGGCCCAGCGGCCGCTGCGCGCGTCCTCGCCCGGCTGTACCGGCTGCGTGCACGGGAAGCACCCGATCGACAGATAGCCATAGGCGACCAGCGGATTTTCGCGCAGCGCGTGCTGGCGCATGTAGTCGGCCTGGTCCGAAGTCGTCCAGTGCGCCAGCGGATTAATGCGGATGCGCGAGCCGACCGCCTCGAAGACCGGAAGCGCCGCGCGCGTCGAGGCCTGGAATCGCTTGCGCCCGGTGAACCAGGCGCGGAACGGCTCGACGCCGCGCGCCATCGGCTCGACCTTGCGCACGTTGCAGCAGGCGTCGGTGTTGGTTTCGTGCAGCCTGCCTGTCGGATCGACGCGTTCGAGCGCGGCCTCCTCCGGCTTGATCACCCTGACATCGGTGAAGCCGAAATCGGCGACCAGCGCATCGCGATAGCCGAGCGTTTCCTCGAAATGCTTGCCGGTGTCGAGGAAGATCACCGGCAGCGCGCGGTCGACCTTGGCGATCATGTGCAGCAGCACGGCGGAATCGGCGCCGAAGGAGGAAACGGCGGCGATACCGCCGCGAAACAACTCGTTCGCCGAACGCTCTATGACCTCGATCGGGCTGAGGTGCCCATAAAGCGCGTCGAGCCCCGCCGCCTCGGCGGCGACGCCGGCCTCGACATCAACGACCCGGTCAAGCGGCCTTGGTTTCGCCAGCATAGAGCGCCTCCTTGAACGGCGCGGGACCGACTCTGCGGTAGGCGTCGATAAAACGTTCTGAGGGACTGAGCCGAAGGCCGAGATAGGTATCGACGATCTGCTCGATGGCGTCGGTGATCTCTTCCGACGAGAAGCCG
>NZ_RZOT01000258.1:0-8240 GCF_003999085.1 Mesorhizobium sp. M4A.F.Ca.ET.090.04.2.1 | reverse complement strand
CTTGTAGGTGATCTTGTTGTAGAAGGTCGACAGGATCTCCTCGCCGTCCATGCCGAGCGCCATCAGCAGCGACGTCACCGGGATCTTGCGCCGGCGGTCGATGCGGGCGTGCACGACGTCCTTGGAGTCGAACTCGATGTCGAGCCACGAGCCGCGATAGGGAATGACGCGCGCGGCAAACAGGAGCTTGCCCGACGAGTGCGACTTGCCCTTGTCATGGTCGAAGAAGACGCCCGGCGAGCGGTGCATCTGCGAGACGATGACGCGCTCGGTGCCGTTGACGATGAAGGTGCCGTTGGACGTCATGAGCGGCATGTCGCCCATGTAGACGTCCTGCTCCTTGATGTCCTTGATCGACTTCGCGCCGGTATCCTCGTCGATATCGAACACGATGAGGCGCAGCGTCACCTTCAGCGGCGCGGCGTAGGTCAGGTCGCGCTGACGGCATTCGTCAACGTCGAATTTCGGTCCTTCGAACTCGTACTTCACGAACTCCAGCATCGAGGAGCCGGAAAAATCGGAGATCGGGAAGACCGACTTGAAAACGGCCTGCAGTCCCTCATCGGGACGGCCGCCCTTGGGCTCGTCCACCATCAGGAACTGGTCGTAGGATGCCTTCTGAACCTCGATCAGGTTCGGCATCTCCGCAACTTCCGGGATCTTTCCGAAGAACTTGCGTACGCGTCTGCGGCCATTGAAAGTCTGGGTCTGGGCCATCGTCGCTCCTTAGCTCGATTCTCGGGGCGAACCTCGCCGCGGCTCGCCTTGCATTCCGGGCCGCCTCGGCGGCAGCCCCTGATCTGTTTTCCCGCCGCCAGTCGGCGGCCGGTTAAAACGGGAGAAAACCCGTTTCCTGAAGGCCGTTCCGCGGCCCTCAGGAAAGAGGTTTCCGTACGTCTCGCGCTCTTTGGCTCCCTTGACGTCAAGGGAGTGGCGGGCGGCGCGAGGCCGCCCGCCTCAACCAAAGCTTACTTCAGCTCAACCTTGGCGCCGGCTGCTTCCAGCTGCGCCTTGAACTTGTCGGCATCGGCCTTGGAAACGCCTTCCTTGACCGGCTTCGGAGCCGCTTCGACCAGGTCCTTGGCTTCCTTGAGGCCAAGGCCGGTGATGGCGCGGACTTCCTTGATGACGTTGATCTTCTGGGCGCCGGCGTCGGCGAGAACGACGTCGAATTCCGTCTTCTCTTCGGCCGGAGCGGCGGCAGCGGCACCAGCGCCGCCAGCAGCGGCAACCGCTACCGGAGCGGCAGCCGAAACGCCCCACTTCTCTTCCAGGAGCTTCGACAGCTCAGCCGCCTCGAGGACGGTCAGCTTCGAAAGGTCGTCTACGATCTTTGCGAGATCAGCCATTTGCATATTCCTTCGTAAGGTTCGAACGTGTGTTTGTGATAGCGAGGAACGGCCTCATGCCGCCTCGTCCTTCCGGGCGTAAGCGCCGATGACGCGCGCGACCGAAGCCGCGGGTGCATTGACGATCTGGGCGATCCGGGTTGCCGGCGTGGCGATCATGCCAACCAGCTTGGCGCGCAGCTCGTCGAGCGACGGCAGTGTGGCGAGTGCCTTCACACCGTCGGCGTTGAGCGAGGTGGTGCCCATTGCGCCGCCGAGAATGACGAGCTTGTCATTTCCCTTGGCGAAGTCGGACGCGACCTTCGGCGCCGCAATCGGATCCTCCGAATAAGCGACCAGCGTCTGTCCCTTGAACAGGTCGATGATCGATGCGGAGTCCGTGCCCTGAAGAGCGATTTTGGCGAGACGGTTCTTCGCGACTTTGACGGTGCCACCGGCGGCGCGCATCTTCGACCGAAGGTCGTTCATTTGCGCGACGGTGATACCAGCGTAGTGGGCCACGACAACTGAACCCGCGTTCGAAAACGCATCATTCAGGCCCGTGACGAGTTCGCGTTTTTCCGCTCTGTCCACTGCCTATCTCCAGTTGACCCCTGCCCCATCAATGGGAACATTCCCATTCACGATGACAGGCGTCGGGTTGCCTTTTGCCGGCCGGGCCATCCAGTAACGGATCTCCCGAACGACGCTCGAGGATCCTGCCCCCTTTCGCCACACCAATCGGCAGGCCGAATGGTGCGCAGACAAAAGGCAAACACGGTTCGAACCTTTCATTGGAGCTTCTCGCTCCTTTGTCGGGTCTTCACCCGTCTCATGCAGGCCCACATGAATTAAGGCTGTTGGGCCGCCTGCAATCTCGGACAGGATATCCGGAAGCCTTTCGGCCTCCGGGGTACCGGGCCGCCGACGGATCGGAGGCCCGGAATTCTTTGCGGATCAGCCTGTTAGCGGCCGATCAGAACAGTTCGTATCAGGACGCGGCGAGCGTCGCGATGTCGAGCTTGAGGCCGGGCCCCATCGTCGAGGTGACCGACACCTTCTTGACGTAGTTGCCCTTGGCGCCGGACGGCTTGGCCTTGTTCACCGCATCGGCGAAGGCGCGCACATTCTCTTCCAGCGCCTTGACGTCGAACGAAATCTTGCCGACGCCGGCATGGACGATACCGGCCTTCTCGACGCGGAACTCCACGGCGCCGCCCTTCGAGGCCTTGACGGCAGCGGCGACATCGGTGGTCACCGTGCCGACCTTCGGGTTCGGCATCATGCCGCGCGGGCCGAGCACCTTACCGAGACGGCCGACCAGCGGCATCATATCCGGCGTCGCGATGCAGCGATCGAAATCGATCGTGCCCTTCTGGACGATGTCGACCAGATCCTCGGCGCCAACGATATCGGCGCCGGCGGCCTTGGCTTCCTCAGCCTTGTCGCCGCGCGCGAACACGGCCACACGCACCGAGCGGCCGGTGCCGTTCGGCAGATTGACCACGCCGCGGACCATCTGGTCGGCATGGCGCGGGTCGACGCCGAGATTCATCGCGACTTCGATGGTCTCGTCGAATTTCACCGAGGACCGCTCCTTGAGCAGCTTCAGCGCCTCAGAGAGCGCGTAGGACTTGTTCGGATCGATGCCTTCGCGGGTCTTGGCGATACGCTTTGCAATCTTTGCCATGATCTTCAGCCCACCACTTCCAGACCCATCGAGCGGGCAGAGCCCTCGACCATGCGCATGGCCGCTTCGACGTCGTTTGCGTTCAGGTCCTTCATCTTCTGCTCGGCGATCGCGCGCACCTTGTCGCGGCTGATCGTGCCGGCCTTGACCTTGCCCGGCTCCTTCGAGCCCGACTTCAGGTTGGCGGCCTTCTTCAGGAAGTAGCTCACCGGCGGCGTCTTCATGACGAAGGTGAACGACTTGTCCTGGTAGTAGGTGATGACGACCGGGATCGGCGACCCCTTTTCCAGCTCCTGGGTCTGCGCGTTGAACGCCTTGCAGAACTCCATGATGTTGATGCCGCGCTGACCAAGCGCCGGGCCGATCGGGGGCGACGGCGTAGCCGAGCCCGCGGCAACCTGGAGCTTGAGCTGGCCTGCAACTTTCTTAGCCATCTCTATTCCTGCCTTTTCTCATGCCGGTCCCACTGTCAGGGAAGCACCGGCGGTTGCAGTCTGGTGGTGCGGTTCCCGCGGCCGGCTAAAGTCGCGTTCGCCTCCCACCCGTTCATGGCCGCGCGATCTTCGCGCCACCTTCCCTGAGCCGTAGCGGCGCAGGGCATCCCGACGCCTTTCGGCGCGGGTATTCGGATCAGCCCTTTTCGACCTGTCCGAATTCGAGATCGACGGGCACAGCGCGCCCGAAGATCGAAACTTCCACCTTGAGCCGCGCCCGCTCCTCGTCCACTTCCTGGACGAAACCGTTGAACGACGCGAACGGGCCGTCCGAGACGCGGATCGCCTCGCCGATCTCGAAAGTGACCGAGGGCTTCGGCCGCTCGACGCCTTCCTGCACCTGGTTCAGGATGCGCTGCGCCTCGGTCTCGGTGATCGGCACGGGCTTGGAGTCGCCCAGGAAGCCCGTCACCTTCGGCGTGTTCTTGACCAGCGAGAACACTGCATCGGTCAGGTTGGCCTTGAGCAGCACATAGCCTGGGAAGAACTTGCGCTCGGCATCGACCTTGCGGCCACGGCGTATCTCCACAACCTTCTCTGTCGGCACCACGATCTGCTCGATGTCACCGGATAGGCCCTTCTGCTTGGCCTTGTTCTCGATGTCCTCGGCGACCTTCTTCTCAAAGTTCGAATAGGCGTGGACGATGTACCACCGCGCAGTCATTTCACGACTTCTCCGTAATCGCCGGACTTAGCGTCCCAGCCCCAGAATCCACTCGATCGCGTAGCCCATGGCTATGTCGGCGGTGAAGAAAAAGATCATCGCGATGACCGCGAACACCAGGACCATCACCGTCGAGATCATCGTTTCGCGTCGCGACGGCCAGGTCACCTTGGCGGTCTCCGCGCGAACCTGCTGGAGAAAGGTGAAAGGGTTTGTGGTTTTCGAAGCCATATGCCGCTCTGTCTTCAAGACCCGTTGGCCGGGTCTCCTGGATGATCCCGCAGGCCGGGACATGCCGCTCGGACTTCATGGCGGCGCCGAATCAGCGCATCCATTTCGCCCATGCAAATCGGACGCGTAAAGCCGGCTTCCCAGCTCCACGCGTCGCGTGTCTGTTCTGTCTACATAAAACCGATTCTTGATCCACGCAAGTGGCAAGTGTCCGCTTTATGGCCAAACGCCGCCTCGGAACCATCCAGTCGTTCCGTCCCGGCTATGGGCGCCTTATGCCCCAGTTCCCACCAAATGGCAAGCCACCCATGGGTTTTCAAGGACCAGGTGGGCTATCGACGATATTGAAATCGGCCATTTCGGGAAAAATGGCACGGGCAGCAGGGCTCGAACCTACGACCTGCGGTTTTGGAGACCGCCGCTCTACCAACTGAGCTATGCCCGTACATACGCGTTTCGGCGCAGGCGCTTCCTAAAAGCTTCCGGGCGCTCTGTAAAGAGTGGTCTGCGGTCGATTCATATCCTTTGCCAGAAATCCGGATAGGTAACGACCAGCCCCTCCCGATCAACCTCGATTTCCCGCCGGAAGCCACTCCTGAGTGACTCATAGAGATAGCGTCTGTCCTCATCGAGACATGTGTAGCGCTGCGGGCTTTTGACGATGGTCAGTTCCGGGAGTTCGATGAAGGCTGCGGCAATCTCGGCGCTTTCGCCAGGCTTCAGCCCCAGCCGCTGGATCGGCAGCGTGTTGGTGAAGGGCGTGACGGTGAGATCGGGGTCGAGCGCCCCGGTCAGGTCCGGGATCGCAACGCCGTCCTTCGACCAGTTGCCGATGCCGTCCGTCTCGAGCCGGAAGCGCCCGCCGCCGACGATGCCGACCTCGACCTCCCTGGCGCGCCAGTCGGGGTCGCATGAAATGCGGTAGTGGACCGCGAACGGCGCATGGTCGGCCGAGATCGCCACGGACTCGGCCGATATCCCACCGGAGTCCTGCCTCAGGATAAGGTGTTCGATGCCAGGGCCCTGCCATTGCCGCCATCGAACGAGCGTGCTTCGAGGCTCCACTGCTACGATTTTCCCGCCGGCGGCTTGTAGGGTCCGCCGGGCACGCCCCAGCCCCAGGCGGGCATCGGCTCCGTTTTCGGATCGCACGTCTCGCCGAGATTGGAATTCATCTTCGCCAGCCGCGATCCCCATTCGACATAGCCCATGAAGGCGGAGCGGAATTCGGGGTCGTCGGGCAGGCCGACCTCGTCGGCGGCGTCGGCGAGAAGGTTGATCCAGCGCCGCCGCTGTTCCTCGCTCAGGTGCTTGCCGAGATGATGCATCACCATCTCGCGGTGGCCGCCATGCTTTTCGCTGTAAGTCTTCGGTCCGCCGAACACCTCGCCGATAAAGGCCGCGACATGGGCGGGATGGTCCGGCGACATGTGCCTGAACACCGGGCCGACGATCGGATCGCGCGCCACCTTGTCGTAGAAGGTCTGCGTCAGGCGGCTGAGCGCCTCGGCGCCGCCGGCCCACTCGAACAGTGTCGGAATATCCTCGTTCATCATCGATCCTCGCCTGTCGCTTGCCGCGGACGATAGCGGAAAGATCGAAGACGGCTCAACCTGCCTCGATGGCCAGTTCGCCTCCAGAGCCAAAACCAATCACTCTGAGCGACCGAGTTCGACTCGTTGCATCCGTCAGTTCCTTGCCTAATTCACGCCATGACCAACTGCGGTCTTCCAGATTTTCTTGCGCTGTGTGATTTTCACCTGCTGCGACTTTGAAGGGACACAAGTCATGCAGTCGATAGACAATCCTTTGGCGGTGATCCGGTCGCTTGGCGCGATTGACGGCCTCCGGATACTCGACGTCGGCTGTGGTAGCGGCGGACTGGCCAAGCAGCTCTGCGCTGCAGGCGCGATTGTTTCGGGAATCGACCCTGAGCACCAGGCAGTCAAAGCCGCCGCCGCTACCGTACCATCGGCCAGCTTCACAATAGCCGTGGCAGAGAGCTTGCCATTTGAGCCGTCATCCTTTGATCGTGTCCTGATGGTGAATACCCTGCACCATGTGCCGCAATCCGGCATGTTTGCGGCTCTGATCGAAGCAATGCGTGTCCTCACGCCTGACGGAATGCTGATCGTGATCGAGCCGACAGCCAGCGGAAACTTCTTTGAAGCGCTGCGTCTGGTCGAGGACGAAACGCTCGTTCGGGCGGCGGCGCAGACAGCAATGGACGCGGCCGATGCTGGCGGCAGCATCCGTCGCGTGCGAACCTTAACCTACACACGCAGCGAAAAATTCGACACGCCGGACCAGTTCCTTGAGCGCATCGTAGCCGTTGATCCAACGCGAGGGGATGTGGTCAAACAGAGGCATCGGTCAATCGTCATGGCGATCGAGGCCGCCGCTCAAAGTGATGCAGAGGGGAAGCTGGTTTTCGAACAGCCTATCAAGGTGGACATTTTCAGACGCCCGACCGAGAAGGTCCCCCCTAACGATCACGATTTCGACCTTTGATGAGTGGCGGCCTGTGGTGGCTGCCGGTCGCTTGGGGTTTCACTCTCTAGAGTTTGGCGGGCGCCTCGGCCTGGGCATTGGGCGACGGCGCCACGCGGCAGTTCTCGGGCTTCGGCGTCGCGGCGCAGATGGTGGCGCCGGTCAGCGCGTCGACCGATTGCGGTCCAGTCGTCAGCCCGACCTTCAGCATCATCTCCGGCTCGAGTTGGCGATGGCTGGAATAGAGCACCGACTGCATCGCCGCGAAAAGGTCGCTGCCGATCGCCATGTCTTCGAGGTAGGTCCTGACCTGCTTCTCCATCCCCAGCGAATGCACGCTGAGCCGCGCCCGCGGGCCGACAAGCCGCCGGACACCGCCGGCAAGCATGATCGCGCAGGCTGAATTGCATACGCCTTCGGCATCCACGGTAAGCCCGGCGCGAGCTTCGCTGTCGGCCGCGCAATCCCGCGCTGTCAAATCACAGCCGACGAAATCGGTCCGAGCAATGGCGACGTCGAGTTTGTGCTCGCGGATCAGCCGGCCAGCCGCGAGCGCTCCCAGCACGTCGCCGCCCGGCGAGTTGATCACCAAGGGCAGCCTGCGCCGGCCAATGCTGTCGAGCATGTCACGCAGCCGCTCCGGCGTGTAAGCTGTGATCGTGCCTTCGGCCGAGATCCATTCGGGGCAATCCGGATTGCAGAGCGGATTGCTGCCGCGAACCACGACGAAGCGCATGTCCTCGTCGCGCTTGACGATCTCCTGCCTGGCCGCAGTGGCGGGTGCAGGCTTGACCTCGGCGGCCACGGCGGCGGCCGGCGCCGCATCCTTGTTCGCTGGTATCTCACGGCAATTTGCCGGCTCCGGCCTCGCCTTGCAGATGGCGGCGGCGGTGAGGAGGTCGACCGAATCCATGCTGGTGACGAGACCCATCCGCAGCATGGTTTCGAGGGCCAGCTGATGGATATCGCTGGCCGGCGTGTTCTTCATCGTTGTGAGCACGTCCTCGCCAACGCCCATGTCCCGGAAATAGGCGGCCAGCCTCTTCTCCACCGCCTTGCTCATCTCGTAGGTCTTGTAGCTGCCGGCATTCTTGCGGCTGACGACCTTCGTGCTGATGACCTTCTTCTTGCCGTTCACCACCTTGTATGTGGTTCGGTAGAGCAGTTTCGTCCTGATGTAGGTCGTGGTGATCTGGTGCACGCCGAGATAGGCCCATTCGCCGACGACGCGGCGTACGCCGCCGGCAAACATCAGCGGACAGGCGGAATTGCAGATGGCGCCGCTGGCATAAGGTTCGCCGAAATAGCCGGCGTCGCTGCCTTTGTTGGCCGTGCAATCCTTG
>NZ_RZOT01000257.1:0-8244 GCF_003999085.1 Mesorhizobium sp. M4A.F.Ca.ET.090.04.2.1 | reverse complement strand
GGGCCTTGCGTCACCTGGACGAAATTCGACAGCGCGATCGACATGCCGATCGCGGTGATCAGCGGCGCCAGCCGGAACGATCCGCGCAGCGGTCGGTAAGCCACCTTCTCGATCGTCCAGTTGTAGAGACTGGTCAACAGCATCGCCACGATCATCATGATCAGGAGCGCGATGACGACCGGCACCGAATAAAACAGCGCGCCGAGAATGAGGAAGACGATGAGGGCGGTGAAGGCCCCGACCATGAAGATGTCGCCATGGGCGAAATTGATCATGCCGATGATGCCGTAGACCATCGTGTAGCCGATCGCGATCAGCCCATAGATCGATCCCAGCGTCAGCCCGTTGATAAGCTGCTGGACGAAGTATTGCATACTGCCGTGGCTCCCCTGGAATGTCGCCCGCTTCCGGGTCGCACTCCCTTTTCGTATTTCCCCTAGTCGTAAAGTTTCGAGCCCGGATTGCAACGTGATTTTTCAATCGCCTCGCGTGTTTTGGAAGCACGCCGTCCGATTGCCCGTTTTTCGCTATCCGACCCCTGGACTATCGCGGACCCTATCATTGGCATAACGCAATGTCTTTGACGATTCAGCCGCATGATGCGCGTAGTTTCGAAGAAATCGCCGTCAAGATTAGGTGATGAGAAGATTTCTTGCGCCACCGATAGTCGTGCGTTTCGCGCATCCGCTCCTTCTACAGCGTTCGGGATTCTTCTGATATGACACTTATGTGACGGCGAGCCGGCGTGCCCCAGCGGCCCTGCTCGCCGTGGTGGTTCCGGGCGCGAAATTCAGTAGGCGGAGCCGCCTTCGCCACTCAGACTGTGCCGTTCAGTGCCGTTGAGCGGCGGATTGAAGACGCTGACCAGCACCATGTCGCCAGCGCCGTCGGCGCGCAGATAGTGATCGTCGTGCGCATCGAGCACGTAGATGGTTCCGGGCTCAATGCGATGGATGGCGCCGGACATGTCCTCGACTTCGCCGCTGCCGGAAATGCAATAGCAGGCTTCGAGATGCCGCCGGTATTGCAGGCGCGACTCGCTCCCTGCCCGCACCACGGTATGACAGACGGTGAATCCCATGCCGTCCCTCTGGGTCAGCAGCCGGTGGCTGGTGCCGTTGCCCCAGTCGACGAAGAAGTCAGTTTTTTCTACATCGGCCAATTGCCTGGTGAACATGGCATTCTCTCTCTATGAAAGGCGTGGAACGACGACGACGGCGGATTGACCTGGCTTCGCGCTGTTTTGGCTGTTATTTTCTGGATCAGCATTCGAAGCAGCCTTCAGAATGTCGCGACCCGAGGCGGGTTTCAAATGATCGAATTTCATTGGATGCATTAGAATAATTTACAGATGGACTATCTGCCGCTGAACGCCATCCGCGCTTTCGAGGCCGCCGCGCGCCATCTCAGCTTCTCGGCCGCCGGCGAGGAGCTGCATGTCACCCATCCAGCGATCAGCCATCAGATCAGGCGGCTGGAGGAATGGTTGGGCGTGCCCCTGTTCCACCGGGATGCCCGCAAGGTTCGCTTGACCGATGCCGGCCTCAGCCTGCAGGCCTCGGCGAACGCGGCGCTCTCCGACCTTGCGGCCGCTTGCCGGCGCATCCGCAGAAACGCGGCCGTCGCATCGCTGTCCGTGGGCTGCATTCCATCCATTGCCAGCCGATGGCTGGTGCCGCGCCTGCCGGACTTCACCGCGCGTCACCCCGAGATTGCGATCCGCGTCGCCTATGCAAAGGCCGAGGACCGACTCGAAGACGATGACAACGACATCCTGATCACGCTCGGCGCGGACCCGTCTCCCAAGGCCACCAGCCTCAAGCTCTTTTCCCGCATAAGCCGGCCCGCCTGCAGCCCGCATTATCTGGCGCGCAAGGGCCGGCTCGGGTCGCCGGCGGAGATTGCCGCGGCGGAGCTTTTGCATGACGAGACGCGTCACGGCTGGCGCGAATGGTTCTCGCAATCCGGCATGGCCGGGGCCGATGTCGGCAACGGGCCCGTCTTCGCCGATTTCAACATATTGGCGACGGCCGTCATCGCCGGCCACGGCGTCGCGCTTTGCCCGATCGAGGTTTTTCGCGAGGAACTGCGGCGCGGCGATCTCGTCGTCGTCTCCGACATCGCGACCGACAAGGACAAAGGCTACTACCTGACGATGTCGGCGCAACCCTCGGCCGCCGAAATCACCTTCGCCGACTGGTTCCGCGATCAGGTCTCGACGAACGGCGAGGAAGCCTGACGCCCTCGAGCAGCGACGGCGTCACGTGACGATGAACCCGTGCGCGAACGGATCGCGGTCGTCGATGAAGATGGTGTTCAACCCGGTCATCCGCGCCCAGCCGCCGATCGAAGGGACGATCGCCGGCTTGTCCGCGACGACGACTTCCTTTTCGACCCTGCCCTTGAACAGCGAGCCGATGATCGATTCGTGGACAAAGCTGTCGCCGACCTTGAGCTTGCCCTTGGCGTGCAGCTGCGCCATGCGCGCCGAGGTGCCGGTGCCGCAAGGCGAGCGGTCTATCGCCTTGTCGCCATAGAACACGGCATTGCGCGCATCGGCTTCCGGATTGGTTGGCTTGCCGGTCCACAGCATGTGCGACAGCCGGTTGATGCCGGGGCTTTCCGGATGCACGAAGGAGTACTTCTCGTTGAGCCGCTGCCGCACAACCGGGCTCCAGGCGATGAGGTCGCCGGCCGAATGGTCGGCCATGTCGCGATAGTTCGCCTGCGGCTCGACGATGGCGTAGAAATTGCCGCCATAGGCGACGTCGACGCTGATCTCGCCGAGGCCGGGGCATTCGACCGTCAGGCCTTCCGCGTAGAGGAAGGACGGCACGTTGGTGATGCGCACCTCCTCGACATACTCGCCGACCTGTTTGTACTCCGCGACGACCAGGCCGGCCGGCGTGTCCAACCGCAGCACGCCCGGTGTCTTCGGCGTCACCAGCCCATGCTCGATCGCCATTGTGACGGTGCCGATGGTGCCGTGGCCGCACATCGGCAGGCAACCCGAGGTCTCGATGAACAGGATGGCGATGTCGCAGTCCTCGCGCGTCGGCGGGTAGAGGATGGAGCCCGACATCACATCATGGCCGCGCGGCTCGAACATCAGCCCGGTGCGGATCCAGTCATATTCGGCGAGGAAATGCGCCCGCCGCTCCATCATCGTCTTGCCCTCGAGCAACGGACCGCCGCCGGCGACCAGCCTGACCGGATTGCCGCAGGTATGGCCGTCGATGCAGGTGAAGGTTTTTTTGGCCATGATGCTTCCTAGAGCAATTTCAGGAAAAGTGTGAAGCGGTTAAGTTCGGCGCCTTCGCCGTAACCTTCCGTCCGGAATTGCGTCAAGACAAGAAGACTGTTCAAAACCGCTGCGGGCCGAAGGGGGCGAGATCGACGGGCGGAGTCTGACCGAGAACGAGATCGCGGATCAAGCGCCCGGTTGCCGCTGCCTGCGTCAGGCCGAGGTGGCCGTGACCGAAAGCGTAGAAAATGTTCGGCGCGCGCGCCCGGCCGATGACGGGCAGCGAATCCGGCAGCGATGGGCGATACCCCATCCATTCGCGCCCGCCGGACGGATCGAGCCCCGGCAGGAAACGCCTGGCCTTTTCCAGCATGGCCTTCGACCGCGCGAAATTGGGCGGGCGCTCGATGCCGCCGAGTTCGACGGCGCCGCCGACGCGCACGCCCGTTTCCAGCGGCGTGATGACGAAGCCGTGCCCGGAGAAGATCAGCTGCCGCTTCACGTCGAAGGCCGACACGGGGAGCGTCGTGTTGTAGCCGCGCTCGGTCTCCAGCGGGATGTGCTCGCCGACGTCCCTGGCCAAAAGATGCGACCATGCGCCCGCGGCGATGACGAGTTGGTTTGCCCTCCGGGTCGTGCCGTCGGCAAGCACGATCGTCGCGCCATCCGCTCCGGCCTCGATCCGCTCGACGCGTGCGTGCCCGAAGCGGGCGCCAAGCCGTTCGGCATGGGCCCAGACCGCCTTGCCGAGCAGCCTGGGGTCGGCGACCGTTTTCCAGCCCGGCACGAAGGTGCCCTTGATGAAGCGCGGCGAAAGGCCGGGCTGCAGCGCAGCGAGATCCGCACCGTCGACATGGCTGAAGCCGATGCCGTAGCGCTCACGCGCCGCCCAGCCGGACAGCGAGGCGTGGAACTCGGCCTCGCTCTCGTAGAGTTCCAGCGAGCCGTCCTCGCGTAGCATTGGCCTCGTGCCAGAGCGGTCGAGCAGACCCATCCACTCCGCTTCGGCAAGCCTCATCATCGCGGCCTGTGCGGCGAGGCTCGTCTCGTAGCGGTCGCCGCGCCCGGCGCGCCAAAAGCGGACCAACCATGGCAGCAGCTTCGGCAGATAGGCCGGCGGGATGCTGAGCGGGCCGAGCGGATCGGCAAGCCATTTCGGCAATTGCCGGATCATGCCCTTGTGCGCCAGCGGCAGCACGTCGGTGAAGGCGAAGGCGGCGGCATTGCCCGAGCTCGTTTCCTCGCAGATGCCCGTCCGATCGAAGATCGTGACGTTGCGCCCGGCCTCGGCGAGATAGGTGGCGGCGCAGATGCCGATGATACCGCCGCCGATGATGGCGATGTCTTCACCTTCTCCCCGTTCACGGGGAGAAGGTGCCCGAAGGGCGGATGAGGGGCGGCGCCCCTCCTCGGTCTCATCGGAATTTTCCTGCACGCGAATGCTATTCCTCTATTCGGCTGCCACCAGCTTGTCCGGCGATCGAGGAGACGCCTGCAGCGCCGGCAGTTTCGGCCGCACTGCCAACGCATCCCGAACGATCTTTTCCACCGCCTTGCGGCGCTCGCCCGACAGCGGCCGGCGCGGCATCCGAACGCGATCATTGGTATCGATCGCCAGCACTTCAGCAAGCTTGATGTTTTGGACCAGATAGGTCGAGACATCGAGGTCGAGCAGCGGCCGGAACCAGCGATAGATCTCGAGCGCCTCCTCGCGCCGGCCCTGCTTCATCAGCTGGTAGATCGCCACCGTCTCGCGCGGGAAGGCGGTGACCAGCCCCGCCACCCAGCCGACGGCCCCGACCGACAGTGCCTCGAAGGCAAGATTGTCGACGCCAGTGAACAGATCGTAGCGGTCGCCGAGCCGGTTGATGATCTCCGTCGAGCGACGGATGTCGTCGGAGGATTCCTTGATGGCGACGAAGCGCGCGTCGGACGCCAGCTCCTCCATCTGGTCGACTGTGACGTCGACCCGGTACGCCAGCCGGTTCGAGTAGATCATGACCGGCAGGTCGCCGGCATCGGCCACGGCGCGCAGGGCGGCGACCGTCTCTTCCGGGTCGGTATGGTAGATCGGGCTGGGAACCACCATCAGCCCGCTGGCCCCGGCCTGCCCGGCACGGCGCGCGATGCTTGCCGCCTCGCGGGTGCCGGGCTCGTTCACGGTGAGCAGCACCGGCTTCCCTCCGGCGACCTTCTGCGCCGTCTTGAGCACCTCGATCTTCTCGTCATGCGACAGCATCGGCCCTTCGCCGAGCGAGCCGCAGACGATGATGCCGTCGCAGCCGGCCTCCATCTGCAGCGCGTAGCAGCGCTCCATTTCGGCATGATCGAGACGGTCGTCCTCGGTGAATTTGCTCGTGACGGCGGGAAAAACTCCAGTCCACATGGCAGCGTCTCCAATCTGATATATCAGTGATATATCTAGTAAGAAACGGTCTGTCAATGCGGAATCCGTTATGATATATGGAAAATATATCAGGAGACGCGATGGCTCTGTTGGAAGATATATCTCATTTCGAGCCCGCGGCTGCGAAGGCCTATCGCGCGCTCGAGCATATGATCGTCACGCTCGAGCTGGCGCCGGCGAGCTTCGTCACCGAGGGCGCGCTGATCGAGCGTCTCGGGCTCGGCCGCACGCCGGTGCGCGAGGCGATCCAGCGTCTGGCCTGGGAGGGTCTGCTCGACGTCAGGCCCCGCGCCGGCATCGCGATCGCGCCGCTTCATCCCGGAGACTGGCTGCGCGTGATCGATGCCAGGCGTGGCGTCGAGGTGGTGCTGGCGCGTTCGGCCGCCCGCTTCGTCACCCGCGAGGCGGCGGACCTGTTTCATGACGCCGCGCTTGCCATGCAGAAGGCGGTCATCTCGGGCAATGTGCTGGCCTTCATCCAGGCCGACAAGGCGCTCGACGAGGCACTCGCGCTGGCCGCCGACAACCCCTTCGCCGCGCGGGTGGCGGCGCCCCTGCAGACGCACAGCCGACGTTTCTGGTTCCGCTACAAGTCGGATACCGGCCTTGCCGAATCGGCCGAGCACCACGTCGCGCTGATCCGCTCGATCCTCGCCGGCGACGAGGAAGCCGCCGCCAAGGATGCCAAGCGCCTGATGGCGTTGCTGCGCGGCCATGCGGAGGTCGCCGCCACGCGCTGAGCGCTCCCGATCTCAGTATCGCGCGTCATGGCCGGTCGGCGCAGCCACGCTTTCCCAACTGTTGCCGGCCGCGATGATGCAGCTCGTGCCGTCGACGTCGGTGACGATGATGGTCCAGGTTCCGCTCTGGCCGACGAACACTTCCATGATCGCGACCTGGCCGATCAACCCGAAGGCAAACTGCCGTTCCTGGAAATTCTCGCTTAGATGGGCAACCAGAGCGCTATGCTTGACACAGTGCTGGTATTGAGCGCCCGAGCTGTTCGTACCCATCGCCAGCGCGCCGGCGAGGACCAGGTTTCTCACCCAACCCAAAAAGGACTTGCGTGCCATGGGGCACCTCCTTTTGCCATCGCGTCCCGGCAAAAGGAGACAGCCTCATTTTGCCGGAGCCACCCAGGCCGGTTCCGACGTCATCATCGCGTCGTTCCTTTCTGCGTTCCGGTCTGCCACTAATGGGAACTTCTGGATGTTCCCATTATGTTCCATATATGGTGACGGCAACGGCAAAGCGCAAGCGGGTGCCTCGTCAGGCGCTTGCCGATTCTAATGCTAGCAAAGCAGAAGCGTGCTCAGGTACCCGGCAGCGCGGCCACTTGCGTTGTATGGTCCCAGCCTTCCCCGGCCGAAATAACGCAACTCAGCCCGTGCGTGTCGGTTGCCAGGATGGTCCAGGTGCCCTGTTCGGAAACGAAAACCTCGAGGATGACGCTGCGGTTGACCAGGCCGCGCGCGGTCTCGCTTTCATGGAACTTCTCGCCCAGCGCCTTGATGATGTCGGTCCGCGCCGCGCATTGCCCGGCCGCGTTTGACTGGCCGGCTGCCGCGAACATCGCGGCGGCGGCAACGACCGTCGTTGCCACGAGATATCGTGCCATCTGACACCTCCTCGCGCCAGACGAGAACCCCGGCTGCAACCGGCGCTGTTTGATTGGCCTGCACCTTGGCAGGGATATAGGCTAAGACGGAGGGCACCCGCTTGGTTCCATCCACTTTGTAGATTCGCGAACAAGCGTATCGGCAAAAATCCGAAAAAGGCCCGGATACGACCCGGGCCTTCCTCTGATCATCTCCCGATTCCTGGATCAGTTCATCGTCGGGACGACGAACTCGGCGCCGTCCTTGATGCCTGCCGCGCGCCCGCAGCCGCATCGCGGCGAGGACGCGCAAACCAGGAGACGTCCGGTCAGTTCATCGTCGGGATGACGAACTCGGCGCCGTCCTTGATGCCGGACGGCCAGCGCGAGGTGACCGTTTTGGTCTTGGTGTAGAAGCGGAACGCATCCGGGCCGTGCTGGTTGAGATCGCCGAAGGACGACGCCTTCCAGCCACCGAAGGTGTAGTAGGCGATCGGCACCGGGATCGGCACGTTAACGCCGACCATGCCGACCTGAACACGCGAGGCGAAGTCACGCGCGGCATCGCCGTCGCGGGTGAAGATGGCGACGCCATTGCCCATCTCGTGATCGTTGGCGAGCTTGATGGCGTTCTCATAGGTCGGCGCGCGCACCACCGAGAGCACCGGCCCGAAGATCTCTTCCTTGTAGATGCGCATGTCGGCCGTCACATTGTCGAACAGGCAGCCGCCCATATAGTAGCCATTCTCGTAGCCCTGCATCGTAAAGCCGCGACCGTCGACGACGAGCTTGGCGCCTTCCCTGACGCCGATATCGACATAGCCCTTGACGCGCTCCAGCGCCTGCGCCGTCACCAGCGGGCCGAAATCGGCGGACGAATCCGTCGACGGGCCGACCTTCAGGCTTTCGACGCGCGGTATGAGCTTTTCCATTAGCCGGTTGGCGGTGTCGTTGCCGACCGGAACCGCCAACCGGCTAATGGAAAAGCTCATACCG
>NZ_RZOT01000256.1:0-8247 GCF_003999085.1 Mesorhizobium sp. M4A.F.Ca.ET.090.04.2.1 | reverse complement strand
GCCCGTATCGATCTGGTGACGAGCGCCGCCGATAATGGCGACGGCACGATCGGCCTGGCGATGAGCGCGCAAGGCAAGGCGGGCGGCTCGGCCTTTTCGGCATCGCTGTCGGGCAAGGGCAAGGCCGATCAGCTGGCCGAAGCGCCGCTGGCGCTGACCTTCAACGCCAGGAGCCCGGATGCCGCCGCGTTGCTGGCGCTCTACGGCCTGCCGGCATTGCCGCTCGGCATGTTGGGTGAGGCGACCACCGATATCTCCGCCAAGGGCTCGCTCAGCGGCGGGCTGGCGACGGACTTCAGCTTGGCGGCCGACGACTTCAAGGCCGAGTTCCAGGGAACGGTTGCCGATACGCCGCAACAGGGCGTGTCGGCCAAGGGTAAGGTCAGTCTCGAAGGTTCCGACATCGAGCCCTGGCTGATGACGACCGGCGTCGGCCTGCCGGGCATGGGGACGGGAACCTCGGCCTCGCTGGCTGCAGATGCCGATTTCGGCAGCGGTCTGCTGGTGCTGAGCGGGCTGAACGGCGCCATCAACGAGGCGGCCGTTTCCGGCGACGTCAATGTCGACGTGAAGGATGGAATGCCGCACCTTGCCGGCGCGCTGGCGCTCGACGAGCTCGATCTCGATCCGACGGCGGTGGCGCTGTTCGGCGATCAGTCCTTCCTGGCCGGCAAGGGCGGCTGGCCGACGGCACCGTTCAGCCAGAAGTCCAGCCTGCCCTTCACCGCCGACCTTGATCTGACCACGGGGGCGCTCGCCGCCGGGCCGTTCGCCACCGCCCATGACGCGTCGCTGTCGTTGAAGCTCGACCAGGAGGGCATCCGCGTCTCGGACCTCAAGGCCAGGCTCTTCGGCGGCGCGCTGACCGGCCTGTTCGAGCTGAAGAACAATGACGGCACCGGGCTTTTCTCCGGCCAGATGAAGCTCGCCGGTGCCGATCTTTCGGCCCTGTTGCCAAATGCCGGCCTGAGCGGCAGTGGCGATGTCTCGACGGCGCTGTCGACCAGCGGCAAGTCCGTCGATGCGATGGCAGCCGCTCTGTCCGGTTCCGGTACGGCGACGCTGAGGGGGCTCACCATCGCCGGCGTCAACCCGGACGCCTTTCCCGCCTTCGTCGAGAAGGCCGATTCGATCGGGCGCGATATCGACGCGGCCAAGACCGCAGGCTTCGCGCCGGAGATCGCAGCCAATGGCAATTTTGCCGCCAAAGACACCGAGATTGCCTTCACGGTGGCCGGCGGCACGCTGCGTGCGCCGCCGATCAGCCTCGACAATCCGGCGGCGACGCTGTCCGCCGACGTCACGGCGAATCTCAACGCCAGCACCGTCTCGGCAAAGGGCGCCATCACCTACCGGCCAGGCGACGAGGCGCTGGTCGGCTCCGAGCCGGCGGTGAATTTCAGTGTCGAGGGGCCGCTCGGCGCCGCCGACCGCCTGTTCGATAGCGAGCCGCTGGCGCAGTTCCTGACGCAGCGCGCGCTGGAGAAGGAGCAGCAGCGGGTCGAGGCGATGCAGGCCGCGCTCTTGGAGAAGCAGCGGCTGCGCCGCGAGGTGCGCTATTACGCGGCACTGCAAACCGAACGCGACCGGGCGGCCGAGGAACTGCGCCGGCAACAGGAGGAGGCGCGGCTGCAAGCCGAGGCTGAGGCCAAGGCAAAGGCTGAAGCGGAGGCGCAAGCCAGGGCCGAAGCCGAGGCAAAGGCGCAGGCGGAGGCCGAAGCGAAAGCCAAGGCCGAGGCGGATGCGAAGGCGCAAGCCGAGGCCGACGCGAAAGCCAAGGCCGAGGCCGAGGAAAAGGCGCAAGCCGAGGCGGGCGCCAAAGCCAAGGCCGATGCCGAAGCGAAAGCCAGGGTGGAACAGCAGGCGGCTGACGCGGCGGCCAAGGCGCAAGCCGAGGAAGAACGCCGAAAGGCCGAAGAGGCACTGCGCATCGCCTCGGAAGAAAGGGCCAAGCGGGACGCCCAACGCAAGGCCGCCCAGCAAGCACCAAAGGTCGATGGCTCCCTTCCTGGCGTCAATGACGGTTCGGCTCCACCGCCACCGAAGCCCAAGTCCAATCCGTTCACGATCGACAACCTGCTGAAGTCGCTGGATGGCGGCTAGGACGAACCGCTCTTCCCGCGTTTGGCCCAATCCAGAACGCAAAGCCTGAGCGCGGAGGAGAGGTTGGCGTCGCGCGGACGGGTTTCGTCGATCTCGGCGACGAGAGCGGCAAGCGTCAGCTTTCGCGCCGCGGCGATGGCGACGAGATCGTCGTAGAAGGCCTTTTCGAGCGAATAGCTGGTGCGATGGCCGCGGATGGTCACGGAACGCTTTTCGACCGGGCTCACGTAAGGCGCTCAGCTCTCGTTTGAATCACCAGGCTTTTCGCGGCGATGGTCGGCGATGAAGTGCTCGGCCTTGTCGGCGGCCATGCGGTCACGGTCCCGATCGGCTTTGGAGCGGCCATGCAGGGCACGGTTCTCGCCGGCCTGCCGCTCCTTCTCGGTCCGCGCCTTCTGCTTGCGGACCTGGCGGAGATTGACGACGTCGCCCATGCCGCACCGTCCGGGGAATTATTTCTTGCGGAAGGCGTCGAGAGACACCACGTCGGCGCTTTTGCCGGCGTCTGCCGCGGCGGGCTTCTTGTCGGCCTCGGCGGCGGCTTTCTTCTTCGTCTCCGGTTTCTTCTCGGTGACGACGGCCAGCGGCTCGGGCGTGGGCTGCGCCGGTTCGTCCTCGGCCGCCCCATCAGTCCTGACATCGAACTCGAGCTCGAAATTGACCGAGGGATCGTAGAAGCCGCGCACGGCGGAGAAGGGGATTTCGAGCTTCTCCGGCACATCGGAAAAGGAGAGGCCGACCTCGAAGCCGGTGTCGGACACTTTCAGGTCCCAGTACTGGAACTGGATGACGATGGTCATCTGCTCCGGATAGCGCTCGCGCAGCCGCGAGGACACGCGAACGCCCGGCGCGCCGGTGAGGAATGTGATGAAGAAATGATGGTTGCCTGGAAGGCCGGTGCGCGCGACTTCGGCCAGGACCTTGCGCATAACGCCGCGCAACGCCTCCTGGGCCAGAATGTCGTAGCGGATGTGGTCGTCGGCCATGTAGCGGGTCGGGTTCCGTTGAATCGTCCGCATAGCTGTAATGAAGCTTGAGCGCGGCGTAAACCGCATATAGATCGCAGCCCTCTCGAAGCGAGGGCCATTGCCGGTGTTTTGATGGCTCAGGCGCCGACGAGCACGCTCTTCTTGGCCGCATGCGCCGTGGCCTTCTGCCTGCCGAAGGCGCGAAGGAAGGTGCGCACGCCATTGCTGGCGGATTGCAACACTTCGCTTTCCTTTGGCGCGCCGCCAAGCATGAAGGTTATCTGCAATTCCGCGTTGACGAGAGCCAGGAACTGGCGCGCAGCCACGTCGGGGTCCTCGATCGAGAGATAGCCGGCATACGCAAGACGGGCGAAGCGGGCGGCAAGCGCCGACCAGGTGCGGCCCGGGCCTTGCTCGCGCCATTCGGCGAACAGTTCGGGATAGCGCTCGCCCTCGGCCTGGATCAGCTTGCGCAAGAACCTGCCGTCGCGGTTGCAGATGCAGTTGCGGTTCATGCGCACGGCGAAGCCAACAAGATCGGCCGCGATGTCGGTGGGCTGGTCGGGAAAGGTGGCGATGGTGGCGAAGATGCCGGCGTTGCAGCGCTCGGTCAGGTCGCGCACCACGGCGATGAAGAGCTTTTCCTTGTCGCCATGATGGTTGTAGACGGTCTGGCGCGACACGCCGGCCTCGGCGGCGATCAGATCGATGTTGGCGCCGGCAAACCCTTCGCGGCAGAAGACCGAAGCAGCGGCCTCGACGACCGAAATGCGCTTTGCCTCGTGGCTGCGTGGCGGGAAATTGTCAGGAGAAACGCAGGGCTTCATAAAAAACTATATAGCGGCGATTGACGATTTGGACAAGAGTGTCTAATTTTGTGGACATAACACAAGGCATTCGCTCCGGAGAGACAATAGGTCCCCCTCTGAGGTGTCGGAATGTCGCGGGATGGAACGTCCTGGGTTAGACGCCGCTTTCGCGGCGGCAGCCAGATCCGAAAGAAGCCTAATCATGAGTCCCAAATTCCTCCGCATCGCGGTCGTGCTCGGCCTGTTGTCCGCCATCGGCCCGTTCGCCATCGACATGTATCTTCCGGCCCTGCCGTCGATCGGCGAGGACCTGCATGCCGGCACCTCTGCGGTGCAGATGAGCCTGCTGATCTTCTTCCTGTCGATGGGCTTCGGCCAGATTCTGGTCGGGCCGATCTCGGACATGGTCGGCCGCAAGCTGCCGCTTTATGGCGGCCTCGCATTGTTCATGGTCGGCGGCATCGGCTCGGCGATGGCGCCGACCATCGAATGGCTGATCGCCTTCCGGTTCCTGCAGGGCCTCGGCGCCAGCGCCGGCATGGCCATTCCGCGCGCCATCGTGCGCGACCTGCACACCGGCAATGAGGCGGCCAAGCTGATGTCGTTGCTGATGCTGGTGTTTTCGGTATCGCCGATCCTGGCGCCGCTGACCGGCAGCCAGATCATCGAGAGCTTCGGCTGGCGCGCCGTGTTCTGGACGGTGACGGGCGCGGCGGTGCTTGCCACCATCTTGCTTGCGACTTCGCTCAAGGAAACGCGGCCGGTCGAGGAACGTGCCGGCTCATCCTTCGGCGCGGCGTTGTCGGGCTACCGCTTCCTGATGGGCGACCGCAACTTCCTCGGGCTGGTCTCGATTGCCGGCTTCGGCATCGCGAGCTTCTTCGTCTACCTGTCGAGTTCGTCCTTCATCCTGATCGATCACTACGGCCTGTCCCCGTCGGTCTATAGTGTGTTCTTCTCGATCAACGCGGTTGCCTTCATCGGCATGTCGCAACTGACGGGAATGCTGGCGGATCGCTTTGGCTTGAAGCGCGTCGTCTGGGTGGCGGTGACTGGCTATGCGACGACGATGGTGGCGCTGTTCGCGATCATGGCCTCGGGCGTCGACCGGCTCGACGTGATGGCGGCGCTGCTCTTCGTCGGCTACGGCTTCCTCGGCCTGGTCATCCCGACGACCTCGGTGCTGGCCATGGAAGAGCATGGCGAGATCGCCGGCACGGCCTCGGCGCTGATGGGCACGCTGCATTTCGCCATCGGTGCGCTGGCCATGGGTGTCGCCGGACTGTTCTTCGACGGCACCCCGCTGCCGATGGTGGCCGGCATTACGCTCTGTGCGGTGATTTCTTTCACCCTCGCCAAGCTGACGCTCGGCCGCGCGCGGGAGACGGTGGAAGCGCCGGCCGAGTAAGCAACGCTCAATATCGTAACAGAAAGGCCGGGCTCGCCCGGCCTTTTTCATGTTTTGCATAAACCCGCCGCATCGGGAACGAAACGCAATCGCGCCTCCATTGGACGCGCGGGAACAGGTCGTGGCCCCGCGCCTGGGCCAAAAACTTGCGGTTGCAAAAAGTGGGAGGAGGGGAGAAGTGGAGGTTTCTGTTGCCAGGTACCTCCGAACCCCGCCTAGAAGTGCGAACCTCTAGGGCTTGATTTGAAGCGTTCGCACTGCATTACGCAGCGAGACGAGCTTCCGCATAGTTGTCGTTGGCAACTATAAGTTTAGCCCGATGACGGTGGTACAATGCCGGGCAAAAGTACGATCTTTACACCTTCGTCGATCCTATTTCGCCCCCAGCAAAAGCCGCTCTTTTCGAAAGAGCGGTTTTTGGTGGAGGCGCCGGGTACCGCCCCCGGGTCCGAACGGCTTATTGCATCGCCTGTTTATCGCCATAGTCGGTCAAGCCGACGAAACGAATATAGGGGCCGATCATGGAAATTGAAAGGCCGAATGGGACTTTGTCCCTATCTCAAAATGGATCGTCGAGGGTTGACTTGCCGGCGCGCTCAACCGAAGCTTTGCACCGGTGAGGAGTTGCTACCCAGCGCACAGATTGCGTAGCGCGCCACAAGCCTCATCGACCGGATCCGTGGCGCCGAGGAGGGGATTTTTCCGATGGCCGACTATCTTGCGGATGTGAAGAAGTACGACGCTGGCGCCAGCGCCGACGCGGTCGAGAAGATCGTGAAGCACCTGGGCATCGCGCTCAGAAACCGCGATTCCTCGCTGGTGTCCTGCACGGACCCGAAGGAACTGGAACGCGTGCGGGAGAACTGGGCCGCCAAGAAGCTCGGCGTCGCCGACGCCAACAAGGCCGATGGCGCGATCGAGAAGGCCTGCAAGGCGATGGCCTCCGACAACACCAAAAGCCGGGTGACTTTCTACTATCTGGTGGCGAAGGATCTCAGCAAGCTCGGCTCCCTCTGAAGCATGACGACAGGGCGGCAGCCGGCGCGACCTGGTGCCGGCGCCGTCAACATCGGCGCGTCCACATCTGCGGCGGGCTTTGTGGTATTCGATCGACGGCCGGTCGGTTATGATTGCTTGACACCCGAATCGAGGCCAAGCCGATGCGCCAGTATCTCGACCTGTTGAAGCATGTGCTGGAGAACGGCGTCGACCGCGGCGACCGCACCGGCACCGGCACCCGTGGGGTGTTCGGCTACCAGATGCGTTTCGACCTCTCACGCGGCTTCCCGGTCACGACAACCAAGAAGCTGCATCTGAAGTCGATCATCCACGAGCTGCTCTGGTTCCTGGCCGGTGACACCAACATCAAATACCTCAAGGACAATGGCGTCTCCATCTGGGACGAATGGGCGGACGAGAACGGCGACCTCGGTCCGGTCTATGGCAAGCAATGGCGCTCGTGGCCGGACGGCCGTGGTGGCGAGATCGACCAGATCGCGGGTCTTTTGAAGGAGATACGCCGGAACCCCAACTCGCGGCGACTGATCGTCTCGGCGTGGAACCCCGCCGAGGTGGAGGCGATGGCGTTGCCGCCCTGCCACTGCCTGTTCCAGTTCTATGTCTCGGAAGGCCGCCTCTCCTGCCAGCTCTACCAGCGCTCCGGCGACATTTTCCTCGGCGTGCCGTTCAATATCGCTTCCTACGCGCTGCTGACGCTGATGGTGGCGCAGGTGACGGGGCTTAAGCCCGGCGATTTCGTCCATACGCTTGGCGATGCGCATCTCTACTCGAACCATTTCGAGCAGGCGCGCGAGCAACTGCGGCGCACGCCGAAGCCGCTGCCGACGATGTGGATCAATCCGGAGGTGAAGGACCTTTTTGCCTTCCGGTTCGAGGATTTCCGGCTCGAGAACTACTTCGCCGATGCCACCATCAAGGCGCCGATCGCCGTTTGAGGTGTGCTGATATTCAGGTGATGCCGGCTTGCGAACGGCGGTTTCCTGCGCTTCCGGTGCTCACGCACTTTAAGTACGCTCCGCTCCGGTTCTCGGAAATAGCCGTTCTCGGCTCGGCCTGACCTGAATCTCAAAGCACCTTCGGCCCAATGTCAGAATTTGGAGTCTGACCCGTCCGACAATCGCCGTCAGTCGATGCCGACCATGACATCCGAGGCCTTGATCACGGCATAGGCCGGCTTGCCCTTCCAGCTTGAGGTCGGCAACCGCCTCGTTGGTGATCGAGGCGGTGACGACGGCACCGCCGGTGTCAATGCGGACATGCGAGGTGGTGGTTCCCTTGACGATCTCGACGATCGTGCCCTTGAGGATATTGCGGGCGCTGATCTTCATGACGGGCTCGTTCGCTGTGTCTGCCAAAATCCATCGTAGGCCGAGAAAACCCTGTCGCATAACGACAGGGGCCGCGAAAGGTCTTTCCTTGTTATATTCGTGCAGATATATCGGTCGGCAGGCATTGGGCTGATCGGATTTCAAACCCGGGGAGAATTTCATGACGCACAAAGGTTTTGGACTGGGAGCGATCGCCATTGGCGTTTTCGCGGCATCGCTGGCGATCTCGGCGCCGGCTGCCCGTGCCGAGGACAAGCTGATCGTGTTTGCGGCGGCCAGCCTCAAGGACGCGCTCGACGGCGTCAACAAGGCCTGCGAGGCCGATGTCGGCGAGGCGGCGACCATCTCCTACGCGGCAAGCTCAGCGCTTGCCAAGCAGATCGAGGGCGGCGCGCCGGCCGACATTTTCATCTCGGCCGACCTCGACTGGATGAAGTATCTGTCCGACAGGAAGCTGACCAAACCCGACACCGAGGTGAAGCTGCTCGGCAACCAGATCGTGCTGGTGGCGCCGACGGATTCCAAGGTTGAGGCCAAGATCGAAAAGGGCTTCGACCTTGCCAGGCTTATCGGCGATGGCAGGCTTGCCATGGGCGACGTCAAGGCTGTGC
>NZ_RZOT01000255.1:0-8270 GCF_003999085.1 Mesorhizobium sp. M4A.F.Ca.ET.090.04.2.1 | reverse complement strand
GGCGGTCGCGGGATTGCGCACCTCGGCGACGCCGGCAGCCGTCTCACGCCAGCCACCCAGAAATGCCTTGCCGGTCCAGCGCGCCTCGTCGATGAAGCTCCTGCTTTGGATGTTCACTCGTTGATCCTCCCTTGCAAACATTCGCAATTGCTCTGCTGCGCGCGCGGGGCATCTGGTCCTGCCGCTGCCAGCGCCCGCAGCACGTGAATCTTGCCGGAGGCTGTTCGCGGCAACGCCTCAAGCGCACAGAATGTCTTTGGTACTTTGTAGGCTCAAGCGCTTGGTGCAGTGGCTAACGAGCGCGGTGGCATCGAGGATGCAGCCTGGCCCCATCACCAAGACGGGGCCGACTTCACCCATTACACCGCGACCTCGGCACTGTGTGGCTCCTCCCTTGCCATCATTCGCTATGTCAAATAGCATTATTGCTATGCCGCATAGCATAGTATTGCTATCTGTCATAGTCTTTTTTGAGATTCCGGAAAGCCAAGCGGCGCAGAGCGGCGCGCTCGACAGATTGGTTGGTTGCGATCTGCGCCGGGCATCATCGTTGCAGTCTCCGACCGCATTGCCGTGCCGAGGCGCGGGGTGTCCGGCGAGCGCAAGATCTCCGAGACCAACCATGACGAGGTCGTCAAGCTGATGGTCGGCGTTGGAGGAATTACAGGAAAAGTACGCGGCGGTTTTCCGTCCGGAATTGCATCAAAACAAGTACTTAGCGCGAAAACGCCTCTAGCGAACAACGCCCCGGCAGGCCCAGGCGACATTGGCGAACGAGCGCGGGCCGTCGGGCCGGCCGGCCTGATAGGCATCGCGGACGGCGGCTTCGATGCGCGTCCGCTCTGCGGCGTCGACCGTGGACATGTATTTGCCGAGCGGCCCCTCGCCGGCGCCGATCGGCGCCCAGTAGTCGTCGAAATCCGCATAGTCCATGCGGATCATCAGCTCGGTCTCGGTGACGTCGGCAAGACCCTGCTCGACAAAGGTCCGCTTCATCTCGCCCGGCTGCATCATCGGCTGGAAGCAATAGCGGCTGCGCATCTGGCGGCCGCTTTCGCTGAGCGCGGCAACCGTGTCGATCATCATGCGCATGCCGGGCATGCCGCCGAGATGGTCCCACACCACCGCCGCGATCACGCCGCCGGGCCGCGTCACGCGGCGCATCTCGGCCACCGCCTTGCCGGTTTCCGGCACGAAGTGGAGCACGAGCAGGGCAAGGGCGCGGTCGAATGCGTCGTCCGCGAACGGCAAGGCGGTAGCGTCCGCTTGGCTGAAGGTGATGCGCGAATCGGTGTTGCGTGCCTTGGCCGCCTCGATGAAGACGGGCGAGAAGTCGATGGCCTGGATTTCGGCGAGGCCGGCGGATTTCGCCAGCTCGAAGGTCAGGCTGCCGGTGCCGCAGCCGACGTCGAGGATCTTCTCGCCGCCGGCCAGGCCGGCGAAGTCGATGAATTTGGGCGCCAGCCTGCGGCTCCAGCGTCCCATCAGCTGCTCGTAGCCGGATGCCTGGTGCACGGTGAAGCTCGACGTCATCTCGCTCTCCCTTCGCTGGCCTCAGGCTAGTCCTCGACGGGATCGATGCCAAGTGGTGGTAAGACGACCTCGTCGTTCGAGCGGCCGGACGACTCAGACTTTCGAGAACAATGCCTGCACTGTCTCGATCGGCATCAGCATCACTCGCTCGCCCAGCGGAGACAGAATGAAGCCGTGCCGCTGATAGAAGCCGACGGCGTCATCGTCTATCGCATGCGCCACCACGGCGCGAACCCCGGCGATCTCCGACACGGCCAAGCAGCGACGCAGCGCATCGGCAAGCAGGTCCCCGCCAAGCCCAAGTCCCTGGAATGCCTGATCGACCGCCAGGCGGCCGATCAGCAGCAGCGGGACCTGCTCGGGCATACCCCGCCTCAGCTTCGCGCTTGGCAGCGCGATCCGTTCTTCCATCGCCGTCGAGATCGCATAGTAGCCGATGACGCGATTATTCATGTTCGCGTCACAGATCACATAGGTCCGGGCGGACAGGCCCTCGCCGGCAAGAGCGCGATTGCGCAACCAGTCATCGAGCGTGGGATGCCTGCCGTTACGAAACGGGGACACATCGTGGCCGACGGTCAGCCGTTCCGGAGGGCTGACCCGCAACCCCGGCCCTCCACCAGCAGGCATCAGCGCTCCCAGGCGGGCTTGCGCGTCATGCGCGCGCGAAGTTCCTCGTTCGGTTTGTCGGGGGCGTCGAGCAGATCGAGCAATTTCTGATGCGCGTCGGCATCGAGAAAGAAGGCGCGCTGGTCGAGAATGGTTTCTTCAGCCTGCCTGCGGGCGCTGTCCAGCATGAATTCCGACAGTTTCTGCCCGCGCAAACCCGCGGCGCGGCTGAGAATGGCCTTCGTCCCCGCCGAAGCGCGGATCTGAATCACATCATCCTTTCGCGCCGCATCGCGATCGCGGCCGGCATGATTGGACTGCGGCATCGAAATCCTCCTGCATCAGGATCAGATATCTAGCAATTGTCATGACAATGTCAATACAGGCTCGCAGGATCTCACCCCGTAGCGTCCCGGACCCCGAGCCTGCCCACGCTCTCCCGCTCCACCAGCGGGCATTCCAGCTTGGTGATGGGATAGCGGCCGCGGCCCGGCGTGGGCGGCGCTTCCAACTGCTCGATCGCCCATTGGCCCATCGCCATATGCGGCAGGATCGATGTCGTCAGCGGCGGGAACAGATGGCGGGCGATCTCCTCGTCGTCATAGCCGACGACGGAAATATCCTCGGGGATATGCAGGCCGGCCTCCTTCAGCGCCTCGTAGCAGCCGATCGCGGTGCGGTCGTTCTGGCAGAAGATGGCGGTCGGGCGCTCCTTCAGGGCGAGCAATTTGACGGTCGCGGCATAGCCGGCGCTGGCCGACCAGTCGCCCTCGACCACCAGCTCCGGATCGAAAGGAATGTCGGCGGTGGCGAGCGCGCGGCGATAGCCTTTCAGCCTATCTTGAGCCGCTTGCATCCAGGGCTCGCCGGTGATGGTGGCGATACGGCGGTGGCCGTGGCCGATGAGATGCCTTGTCGCGCTCTGGCCGCCGGCGATCTCGGAGGGCACTACCGCCGGGAAGGCATAGTCGGCGGTGTAGCAGTTGAGCAGGATGACCGGGATGTCGAGGCTATAGAGGAACTCGGGCGCCGCGATCTCGCGGGTGAAGATGGTCATGTAGATCAGCGCCGAGATGCCGCGCCTGGTCAGCGCCTGGATGGCGCGCGGCTCCATGACGGCGTCGCCCATGGTCTGCGCGACAAGCAGCACGTTGCCGGCATTCCAAGAGGCCTGGCGCGCGCCCTCGATGGCGACCACCGCCTCGGGGCTGGTGGCGAGCTGGTCGACGGCGAAGCCGATGACGCCGTCCAGCCCCTCGAAGGGCGTCACCGGCGGCCGCAGGGCGGAAAACACCGGCGGCGAGTAACCCAGCGACCGCGCCGCTTCGATCACCCGGTCGCGGGTCTGCTGCGAGAGCCGTATGCCGGGCGAATTGTTGAGTACGAACGACACCGTCGCCTGCGAGCAGCCGGCGGCCCTGGCGATGTCGGTCATGGTGACGCGGCCTTTGGGCCTGGCGGCGCGTCGCCTGGACGCCTCCGGGGGATCGCGCAATTCCGTCGGTTCGCTCATGGTCGTTTTCCCAACCCCGGCCGGTTGTTAAGCAAAGGCCGGCAGCAACGGCAAGATGGCTTTCGTGGAAGCTCATTTATCGAAATGCAGCTGATTATAACTATTATCACACGCGACGCGTTCCGCGCCAGCCGCGCCGCACGCCGACGAAACGACCGGACAAGGTCAGCAAAGCTGACGATTTTCCTTAGAATTTCCGCGCGATGGCCCGCTTTGCCGCTGGCGCTCTTATTCCTCCCTTGCGCTCTGCTTTGGCTGCCAGATCTCCCGCCCGGGCGGGATCGGCCATCCTCGATAACTAATACTATTTACTAATAGCCGTAAGCGTTCTACTGTCAACTCGTCGTTACCGGACCCGGGCTTCCGGCTGGTGGCGTAAAGGCGTGCGATGCGGTGCGCCATCGGGCCGGCAAGCCGCCGGAAGAGGGTCGCCGCACACTCACGAAAATGTCAGACAAATCGGACTATTTACGAACTGCGAATGAGTGTCTAGTGTCTCGGTCGCGGCTGGATTGGCGCCATTCTCAGGTTGCCGGATCTGGGGCCAAACCCTTGAGGAGAGGGGCGCCCGCGCCGCAAGCGACACATTCTGTCTGTGTTTCAAAAGGGAGGTTGAACATGAAATCTGTGATCCGAACTGCGTCCATCGCCGCCGCGGCCCTGGCGCTCGGCCTGTCGGCAAGCGCGATCGCGCGCGCCGACGACAAGCCGACGCTGGCCTTCGTCGTCAACGGCGCATCCGACTTCTGGAAGGCGGCGGAAGCCGGCGTGAAGAAGGCGCAAGGCGAGCTTCCGGACTACAATCTGGAGCTGAAATATCCGGAGCAGTCGTCCGTCGCCATCCAGCAGCGGCTGATGGACGACCTGGTGACCGCCGGCGTCAAGGGCATCATGGTCTCCGCCGTCGACCCCAAGACCTCGACCGACGGGCTGAACAAGATCGCGTCCCAGACGGCACTGTTCACCACCGATTCGGACGCCCCGCAGACCAAGCGCGTCGCCTATATCGGCTCGTCCAACGTCGATGCCGGCAAGCAGGCCGCCGAGATCGCCAAGAAGGCGATGCCGGACGGCGGCAAGTGCCTGGGCTTCGTCGGCCTGCTCGGCGCCGACAATGCCAAAGAACGCATCGAAGGCATGAAGGACGGGCTCAAGGGCAGCAAGATCGAGCTGGTCGACGTTCGCGGCGACGACATCGATCAGGCGCGCGCCAAGAAGAATGTCGAGGACGCGCTGGTCGCCAGCCCCGACATCACCTGCATGGTCGGCTTCTACTCCTACAACACGCCGCGTATCTATGAAGCCCTGCGCGACGCCGGCAAGCTCGGCCAGATCACCGTCGTCGGCTTCGACGACGATCCGATCACGCTGGGCGGCGTCAAGGAAGGCACCGTTGCCGCCACCGTGGTGCAGCAGCCGTTCGAGTGGGCCTATCAGGGCATGAAGCTGATGGCCGCCTATCTCAAGGGCGACAAGTCGGGCATCCCGGAGGGCGGCCTGATCATCGTGCCGACAAAGATCATCGGCAAGGACGATGTCGACGCCTACGCCGCGAACCTCAAGGCGATGGCCGGCAAGTAGGACGACGCACGTTTCGCCGGCTCAGGGATCTGCCTTGAGTCGGCGATCATATTGACGGGCCCGCGAAGGCCCGTCAGTCTGAGGCCAAACGCCCACCGGCTGCTGTCAGGCGTGATGAATTATTCCGACGTATCCATCGCTCAATCCACGATTGCTCCGTTCCTGAGCCTGGACGGCGTGCGCAAAACCTATCCCGGCGTGGTGGCGCTGGACGGCTTCTCAATGGAGGTGCGGCCGGGCGAGGTGATCGGCCTGGTCGGCGAGAACGGCGCCGGCAAATCGACGCTGATGAAGATCCTCGGCGGCGTGACGCGGCCGGACAGCGGAACCATCATCGTCGACGGCGTCGCGCATGAGGGACTCACGGTCGAAGCCAGCATCGGTTCGGGCATCGCCTTTGTGCACCAGGAACTCAATCTGTTCGAGAATCTCGACGTCGCCGCCAATATCTTCTTCGGCCGCGAGCCGCTGCGGGCCGGGCCGCTGAAGCTGGTCGACCGCGGCAGGCTGCGCGACATGGTGGCGCCGCTGCTCAAGCGCGTCGGCGCCAATTTCTCAGCCGACGCGCCGGTCGCCTCGCTGTCGCTTGCCCAGCAGCAGATGGTCGAGATCGCCAAGGCGCTGTCGATCAAGGCGCGGCTGGTGATCCTCGACGAGCCGACCTCCAGCCTGCCGATCGCCGAGACCGACAAGCTGCTCGACGTCATCAAGGCGCTGAAGGTGGAAGGCATCAGCGTCATCTTCATCTCGCACCGGCTGCACGAGGTCGAGCGGGTCGCCGACCGCGTCGTCGTGCTGCGCGACGGCATGCTGGCCGGCACGCTGGCGAAAAGCCAGATCGACCACGACCAGATGGTCAAGCTGATGATCGGCCGCATGCTGAAGGAACGCGAGCGGGTTTCGGATTCCGCGCATGCGCCGGGCGGCGTCGCGCTCTCGGTCCGGGCTGTGCGCACCAGCGCCTATCCGGAGCGTCCCGTCGACCTCGAGGTCCGCCATGGCGAAATCCTCGGACTAGCCGGTCTGGTCGGCTCTGGCCGCACCGAGCTGGCGCGCGTGCTGTTCGGCATCGACGAATGCTTTGGCGGCAGCGTTACGCTCGACGGCAAGACGCTGAAGCTCGGCTCGGCCGCCGAGGCTGTCGCGAGCGGCATCTTCCTGGTGCCGGAGGATCGCAAGCTGACCGGTATCCTGCTCGACCTATCGATTGCCCAGAACATCTCGCTGCCCAACCTGCCGGCGCATGCGAAGCGCTCGCTGGTCTCGACGAGCGCGGAAGTTGCCACCGCGGAGAAGCAGAAGAGCAATCTCGGCATCAAGGCGCCGTCGGTCGCGACCCGCACCGGCACGCTGTCGGGCGGCAACCAGCAGAAGGTGGTGCTGGCCAAATGGCTGGCGATGAACCCCAAGGTGATGATCCTCGACGAGCCGACGCGCGGCATCGACATCGGCGCCAAGGCCGAGATCTACGGGCTGATGCGGGCGCTTGCCGATGCCGGCGTCGCGGTGCTGATGATCTCAAGCGACATGGAAGAGGTGATCGGGGTGTCGGACCGCATCGCGGTCATGCATGAGGGGCGGATATCCGGCATTCTCGACAAGGATCATTTCAGCCAGGAGAACGTGCTTCTGCTGGCTGTGGGCAAGACGCCGAAATAGTTTTGTTTGCCACAGGGTCCGGCCGCAAAACCGTGGACCCTGCCGTCAAGGGGAGGACAACGATGAGCAAGAAGGATCTCGGCCTGCTGGTCCTTATCTTGGTGGTCGGCGCCGTCGTGACGGCCATCAATCCGCGCTTCCTGTTGCCGATCAACCTCGCCAACACCTCCAACCTGATCGGGCTGTTCGGCATCCTTTCGATCGGCCAGGCCTTCGTCATCATCACAGGCGGCATCGAACTGTCGGTCGGCTCGCTTGTCGCGCTGCTCGGCACGCTGTTCATCGACTTCATCGCCGTGCGCGAGCTGGACTGGCCGCTGGCCTTCGTGCTGATCATCGCGCTCGGCGCCATCATCGGCCTGGTGCATGGCTGGCTGATCACGCGGCTGAAGCTGCAGCCCTTCGTGGTGACGCTGTGCGGCTTGCTCATCTACCGCGGCGTGGCGCGCTTCTACACCGCCGACGGCACGGCGGGCTTCGCCTTCGGCCAGAATTTCCCGGACCTCGAATTCCTCACCGCCGGACGCAGCTGGGGCGTGCCGAACAGCTTCATCGCGCTGATCATCATCGCCATCGTCATGTGGGTGGTGCTGCACCGCTCGGTATTCGGGCGCTATCTCTACGCCATCGGCAAGAACGAGGAAGCGGCGAAATATTCGGGCATTCGCACGGGCCGCATCGTCATGGCGGCCTACGTCATCTGCGGCGTGCTGACGGCGCTGTCGGCGATCTACTTCGCCATGTACACGCGCTCGATCTCGCCGGCGAGCCACGGCCAGTTCTACGAGCTCTATGCCATTGCCGCGGCCGTACTCGGCGGCTTCTCGCTGCGCGGCGGCGAAGGCTCGCTGATCGGCGTCATCCTCGGCACGGTGCTGCTGCAGGAGCTGCAGAACCTCGTCAACCTGCTTGGCATCCCGTCCTCGCTGAACTTCGCGGTGATGGGCGGGGTGATCCTGATCGGCGTGCTCGTCGACCAGCAATGGGGCGTGTTCCGGGCGCGGCGGCAGATGATCGACGCCACGCGCAGGAACGTCGCCGGCGCGCCGGCGGAGTAGCTTCCCTCGTTCGAGCTCGGCAGGCAGCGGGCAGTTTCAACTTCGCGGGCTGCCACCCTTTTTCGGACGTTGGCGCTGCCCCTGGCCTGCCTGCCGGCATCCTCTTCCCGTATAGTGACGGGGAGAGGGGCGCTCTCTTCGATGATTTCGCCAATTTCGAATGTTGCTAGATAGGCGCCGAGGCTGCGGTCGGTGTCCAGCCGATAGATGGGTAACAGTTTGAACCGGATACATAGGTAACAGTTCTCCCCCTGTTTGTCCGCTGCAGCGCCAAGCGGATTGGTTAGCGCGGCGCTGCAGCGGACAAGCGTCATACG
>NZ_RZOT01000254.1:0-8303 GCF_003999085.1 Mesorhizobium sp. M4A.F.Ca.ET.090.04.2.1 | reverse complement strand
TTCCGCAGCCTCGCCGGCGCTGATGCGGCACATCGGGCGCGCCGTCGTCTTCGAATCCGTCGCCGACCTTGCCATGCGCATCGACGATCCGGCGCTCGACGTCAGCGCCGAGGACGTGCTGGTGCTGCGCAATGCCGGGCCGCGCGGCGCGCCCGGCATGCCCGAGGCCGGCTATATCCCGATCCCGAAGAAGCTGGCCGCGCTCGGCGTCAAGGACATGGTGCGCCTGTCGGATGCCAGGATGAGCGGCACCGCCTTCGGCACGGTGGTGCTGCATGTCTCGCCGGAAGCCGCCGCGGGCGGTCCGCTCGCTCTGGTGAGGAGCGGCGACATGATCCGCCTCGATGTGCCGGCGCGCCGCATCGACATGCTGGTCGACGAGGCCGAGCTGGCGCGCCGGGCGGCGATTGCCCGCCCGGCGGTGGAGCAGCCGGCGCGAGGCTATGCCCGGCTCTACTACGACCATGTGCTGCAGGCCGACCAGGGCTGCGACTTCGATTTCCTGACCGCTTCCGGGGCCGCCGACAAGGAGGAGGCGCAATGAGCGCGGCGCACCTCCCGGCGGAAACGGAGCCCCGGCGGTGCCTGCCGCCGCTGGCGCCGGCGCGACGCACGGCGTTGCGCCTGCCCGAGGGCAGCTGCGACGCGCATGACCATGTCTTCGCCTCGGCCTGTCCGCTCGACCCGGCGCGCGGCTACACGCCGGCCATGGTCACGGTCCAGGACTACCGCCGGGTCATGGACGCCTTTGGCATCGATCGCGCCGTGCTGGTGCAGCCCAGCGTCTACGGTTTCGACAACAGCGCGCTGCTGTCGGCGCTTGCGGCCCTGCCCGGCACGCTTCGCATCGTCGACGAAGCCTATCGCTGGCGGCGCCCCACCTGACCCGCCGGTAACGGTTTCTTGTCTGGTTTTGTGCACACTGTCTCCAACAGGGCGGACAAAAACCGGGCATGGCGGACGACAAGACACGCAAGGGGGAGTTCTGGGCGCTGGCGCTGGAACGTGCTCATCTCGGCGTCTGGGACTGGAACGTCGCGAGCGGCGATTGCTACTACTCGCCGACCTGGTTGAAGATGCTCGGCTACGCCGAGGGCGAGCTTGCCGCCACGGCGGATCTCTGGCTGACGCTCACCCATCCCGACGACCGCGAGCGGGCACTGGCCAGCGGCGAGCGCCACATCGCCGGCCTGACGGAGTCCATCGAGACGGAGCTGCGCCTCAGGCACAAGGATGGCCACTGGGTCTGGGTGCTCGACCGCGGCGGCATCGTCGAGCGCGACGCCGAGGGCCGGGCGCTGCGGCTGATGGGCGTGCAGACCGACATCACCCGGCGAAAACAGGCCGAGGCGGCACTCGATGAGGTCAATGTGCGCTTCCGCCTGGCGCTCGCCGCCAGCGGCACCGGTATCTGGCACTATGACATCGCCACCAACAAGAGCTTCTGGGATGCCCGCAGCCGGGAGATCTTCGGCCTGGTCAGCGATACCGACGAGGTTTCGGCCGGCCTCTGGCACACCTATCTGCATCCCGACGACAAGGAAGCCACCGAGCGGGCGCACCTGCCGCCGCCCGGCTCCGACGCCGTAACCGCCTCGCAATATCGCATCATCAGGCGCGACGGCGAGATCCGCCATCTGGAATCGCTGGTCCGCTTCATTGCCTGCGCCGGTGGCGCCGGCCAGATCCTCGGCACCGTGCGCGACATCACCGAGGACAAGAAGCGCTCGCAGGAACTCACCTACGCCGCCAACCACGACGCCCTGACCGGCCTGCTCAACCGCGCCGCCTTCGACCGGCTGCTGGCTGACCACATCGCCACGCAGCGCCGGCTGCCGCTCGCCGTCTTCTATGTCGACCTCGACTACTTCAAGGCGCTGAACGACTTCGCCGGCCATGCCGCCGGCGACCTCGCGCTGAAAAGCATCGCCGCCGGCATCCTCGCCAGCCTGCCGTCCTCGGCGCACGCGGCGCGGCTTGGCGGCGACGAATTCGCGCTGCTGGTGCCGAACTGCGGTCAGGCCGAGGCCGAGCGCCTTGCCGACGCCGTCCTTGCCGCCGTGCGCAATGCCGAGCTGGCGGCGACGACGCGAAAGCTCGCGGCCAGCATCGGCATCGCCTTTGTCAGCGACAGTGACACCAGGGTCGCCGATGCGCTGGCCTGCGCCGACGATGCCTGCTACGCGGCCAAGGCCGCCGGGCGCAACCGTTTTGCGGTGTTCTCGGTGGAGACGGCCTCCGGTTCCGGCGGCCTCAATGCCGCGCGGCTCGCCGCCGACCTGGTCGATGCCATGGAGGACGGCAGGCTGAAACTGTTCGGCCAGCAGATCCACCGGCTCGGCCGGCCTTGGCGCGACAGCCGCCAGGTCGAGGTGCTGGCGCGGCTTTCTGCCCGCAACGGCAAGATGATCCCGCCCGGCGAGTTCATCTCCGTGGCGGAGCGCTTCGGCATCGCCGCCAGGCTCGACCGCTGGATCGTCAGGGCGGCGCTGGAACTGCACGGGGCGGCGATGCGCTCGGGCGCCATCTCGCTCGACTTCAACCTGTCGGCGCAGACGCTGAGCGACCCGCAGCTGTGGGAGTTCGTCGACACCGTCATCGCCGAGACCGGCGCGCCGCCCGCCGGCATCGGCTTCGAGATCACCGAGACCGCGGCCGTCACCAATTTCGATGCCGCCGAGGCGTTCGTGCGCAAGGCGCGGGAACGGCGCTGTCGTGTCAGCCTCGACGATTTCGGCGCCGGCATGAGCTCGTTCGAATATCTGCGGCGCTTTCCCGTCGACGCCATCAAGATAGACGGCTCCTTCGTCGAGCACATCGCCGAGAGCCGCTTCGACCGCGAGATCGTCTCGGCGATATCCGGCATCGCCAGGAGCCTCGGCTGCGGCGTGGTGGCCGAAAAGATCGAGCAGCGGGTGGCGCTGGATATCCTGAGTGACATGGGCGTCGCCTACGGCCAGGGCTATCTGCTGCACCGGCCCGAGCCACTGGAGGCGATCGTCGCCAGGGCGGTCGGCGAGGTTGACTTGCCGGCCAGGCGCGTTGGTTGAGCCGATCGGCCTAGGAAATTCTTAATCGACATCAGGTTATCGCTTTGCCGAACCGACTTGTTGCGCTCAAGGCATGATGTCTTGGCTCGAATGTCCGGCGCGGCCCTCCATGACGAGCGGGCCGGCCCGCGAGACCGGCAATGTCTTCACTCTCCGCACTGAACAACGCCGCCCTGCTGATCCTGCAGCAGCAACGCCCGCAACCTGCGGCGGAGGACAGCCTCGCCGAGAGTGCCAATGGCGTCTCCAGCCCCGCTGGCTCGGGCTCGCCCCTGAAACAGGCGCAGGCCAAGATCTCCGGGACCATGTTCAGCGTGAACAGCCTCAACATCACGGCCATCAAGGTCCGGCTGATGGAGCGCGTCGGCAAGGAGTTCGGCGTCGACCAGGGCGACTACGCTTCGCTGTTGTCCTACGGCACGGCCGTCAAGAACGCGGTCGAGGCGTTGAAACAGAGATCTGCTTCCGAGATCATCGCGATCGAGAAGAAGCTGGGGTTGGACCAACTCGGCGTTTCGCTCGATACGTTCGTCAATGCGATCATCGATCCGATCGGCAGTGACAGCGACAGGCTGGACGCGGCCCTGAAGCAGCAGCTGGGCGACGACGTCAAGTCGAAAGCCGCCGGCCCGATCCAGCCGGACGAGATCGGGCTTTACGGCCGCTGACCGCCGCAAGCGGCAGGCCCGGGCCGGCTCCCGTCGGGTCGTTACGAAAATAAGCAGCTGCTAAAATTGCTTATACTCATTTAAGCGCGCCGTAATCGGGCCGGACAATGATCCGCCATCGACAATGGCGGCCCGCTTGCCGGATGGGAGACGACGATGAAGGCTGTTCCTCTGCTGCTGGCGGCTTCGGTCGGCCTGTTCGGCAGTCTTGCAACGCAGCAGTGCCTTGCGGGCGAGTTCTCGGACCATGGCGGCGAGGTGGCAGCGACGCTGCCCGACAATGACGACCAGGGCGCCACCGCCGGCGATGAGCGCGACCATGATGTGGCCGAAAATGACGAAGGTGATCATGAGGGCGACGGGGTCGACAGTGGCGAGCATGACGGCGACCAGGGCAGGGGCGAGGGTGATCACGAGAGCGGCGATCACGAGAGCGCGAGCAGCGGCGACCATGATGGCGGAGACAGTGGCGGCGGTGACGGTGGCGGCGAGGGCGGCGGCGAAGGTGGCGATGGCGGTGGCGAAGGCGAAGGCGGTGACGACTGAGCCGCCGCGCTGACACCGCGATCTCCCCCGCGCGGGGGAGATCGGCAGCTCCGACGCCGGCACCCATCCTACCCTATCCAATGCCGCAGCACTCCGGCCGAAGCCACGCCGATCACCACGGTCGGCAGCATCGACAGCCTCGTCGCCGCGAGCACGGTGATGGCGAGCGCCGCCAGGTCGGCCGGATTTTTGGAGACGAAGTCCGGCGCGATGACCGAGATAAGCACGCAGCCGGGCGCGGCTTCCATCACCGCCGTGGCGCGGCGGCTAAGCGTTCGGTTGCGCAGCACGACATAGCCGCCGATCCTGGTCAGATAAGTGACGCTGGCCATCAGCACGATGGCCAACACGTTTGCCGGATCGATCATGCTTCGTCTCCCGAAAACAGCCAGGCCGAGACCAGCCCGGAGAGCGCGCCGGCCGCCACATACCAGGCGCCGGGAACGATGAGGTAGGTCAAGGCGGCCACCACCAGGCTGACCAGCCACGGCCGCGCCGCGGCAAAACCCGTCCACATGCCGCGCATCAGCACCAGGAAAACGGCCGGGAAGGCCATGGCGAAGCCGTAATCCTCGACATTGCCGAGCACTGGGCCGAGTGCCGCGCCGGCGGTGGTGAACACCACCCAGGCGAGGTAGAAGGGCAGGGCGGCGCCGGCATAATAGGGCAGGCTGAAGGCCGGGTTCAGGCCGGCCGCGGCGCGTTGCCTCGCATCCGCCAGCCCCAGCGCCCAGCTCTCGTCGCACATCACGAACAGCGCCGGAAACACCTTGCGCCGCGGCAAGTGACCGAGGAACGGTGCAAGCGCGGCCCCCATCAGGAAATGGCGGCTGTTGACCAGCAGGGTGATGGCAGCGATCAACAGGATGTGCGGCGGCGAGGTCCAGAGCTGGATCGCCGCGAACTCGGAGCCGCCGGCGAAGTTCATGCCGGTCATCAGCGGAACCTCGACGACGCTGAGGCCCTTCTGCGCAGCCTGTGCGCCGAGCACCAACGCATAGGGAATGATGCCGAGCAGCACCGGCGTCGACGCGGCCACGCCACGCCGGAATTCGGACGGCCGACGGTAGGGCGCCTCGTCCAGGGTCAGGCTTGCTTGCGAGATGCTCATGGGTCTCCTTTGGGCGAACGAGGTCGGGCGCGCCTTGCGGCCGCCTGCGTCCGAACCATTCGCTGTCGATGACTTATCTGCCGGTAAGCATAGGCGAAATGCCAAGCAATTTGGTTGCGAAGATTCGCCATTTCTGAGAGAAATTGGCATTGGAAATCGAAATCAGAAAGAAAGATGGAATCTTGAGCCATGAAGCTGGATGAGATCGACAAGCGCATCCTGCGCGCCCTGCAGCGCGACGGGCGCATGGCCAACAACGATCTGGCGCGGGAAATCGGCCTGTCGCCGTCGCCATGCCTGAGAAGGGTCAAGCTTCTGGAAGAGGCCGGCGTCATCGACCGCTACGTTGCCGTGCTCAACCCGGCCAAGGTCGGCCGCGGCCACACCTTCTTCACCCGCATCTGGCTGAAGCAGCAGGACGAGGACACGATCGAGCATTTCGCCGCCGAGGCGGCCAAGCTGCCAGAGGTGATGGAGTGCTATCTGATGCTCGGCGACTGCGACGCCATGGTGCGCGTGGTGGCCGCCGGCATCGACGAATACCGCCGCTTCCAGTCGGAGCATCTGAGCCGCATCAAGGGCGTGCAGAACGTCAAGACCGAGGTTCCCAGCCAGACCATCAAGCAGACCTCGGAGATGCCGCTTTAGTGCCTCCCCCCTTCTCCCACAAGGGGAGAAGGAAGAGGCCCGCGTCACTCAATGATGCGTGTGGCTCTTGCGGGTCGCCGCCGCCTTCTTCGCCGATGCCGACCGGCTGGCCGCGGACCGTGAGGCCGAGGCCTTGCCGCCCATCCTGCCGCCCTTGTGCGCGGCCGGGTTGCCGGTGTGCTTGCCGTGCCCCGAGCCGCCTTCCTTCTTGCCGCCGCCATCGTCCTTGTTGACGGTCGCCCAGGCGCGGCGCTCGGCCTCCTTCTCGGACACGCCGCGGTGCTCGTATCCTTCGGCGATATGATCCGCCTTGCGCTCCTGCTTGTCGGTGTATTTCGACTTGTCTCCGCGTGGCATTTTTCTTCTCCATTCGCAGTTGGTCAAAGGGAACGGCTGGCGCTGTGCCTCGCGGCGGTCGCCCTTGTCCCGCCACGTCTGCTCGGCGACTCACCTGTTCGAAGCCGGTTGAGCGCGCGCAGGCCGCTTTCATATTTCGCGGTCGAGACACCGGCTTCGCGCGCTTGCCAGAGATTGTCGTTCAAGTCGGCGCGCTTGACCGGCAGGGCAAGCCGGTTCGAGGCGGCGCGGCACAGAAACCCGTGCTCTGTTTCGTCAAGCCTTCGCGTCAGGGCATCGACGGCGGCGACGACAGGTGGGCCGAAGCCCGCCGTCCGCAGCCTGCCGAAGGTCCAGCCTTCGCCCTTTTCGACGACGTCATGCAGATAGGCAACTATCTTCTGATCGAGCGTCTCGACCTGATCGGCGACGCGCCGGCAATGCTCGATATAGGGGCGGCCGGTCTTGTCGGTTTGAGACCGATGCGCCTCTTCCGCGATCCTGGCCGCGCGGTACAGCATGCTCATTTTCGTGTTTCCTTGCATTGCTTGATCTCGCCCGATCTCAGCCCTCGGCCTTCATCGTGCGCGCGATTTTCAGAAGCTGCTCACGGTCGTGGCCGTGCTCGCGGATGAGTTCCCGAGCCTGTTTCGGAGAGAGGTCGGTGTTCTCCGCCAGGAACCGCACCAGTGGGTCGTCGCCGCCTTTGGTGGGTAACCCGGCCGTCGCCTCGGGAGCATGGCCCGCGCCGGGCCGCCGCGGAACGGCGCCAGTGTCGCGAGTGTCCTTGTTCATTGCGTGCTCCTTCCTGTTAGGAGGAGAACCCTTCGCGAAGCGTCAGGTTCCCGGAACTTTGCCCGCGCCGGCTTATTGCAACGAGGCCCGGCAGGTCGACCGAGCCGGCAAGCAACGCTGAACCGCCGTATCGCTTCGTCTTGACCCAATTCCGGAGAGGCTATTCGTTGTTCTCCGTCTTCCGGGCGGCAGCCTCCTTCTTGCGCCGCAGCACCTCGTCGGTGCCGACGATCTCCTTGGCGCCGCCGGAAATGGCGGTTGAGACCACGGCCGGCGGATCGCTGGCTGGAAAACTGTCTTCCAAGCCGGCATCCAACTGCTCGTCGAGCGTGTCCGGATTTTCGGAACGGCCCTGCGTGCGGCGGCCGCCGATCTCCTCAAGATCGCTTTTGGAGTCGGGGTGGTCGCGGACATTCTTCATCGTCGAAACCACCAGTTCGATCGCGAACTCCTTCATCGCCTCGGCCTGCGGCGCGGCGACGGCGGCGTCCTCGACAAGGCGGATGAGCGACTTCTCCACTTCCGCCAGTTCCTTCGCTCCCTGGCAACGGGCCAGCCGCTGCGCCAGCGAATTGAGGAGGGCAGGGGCGAAGGTCGAATAGGCATTCATGCGGGTTTCATCGACATGTTCGGGATGAAGGCTATGCAGCGACATCGGTTCCTCCGGCAAGTCTGTCCTGCAGATCCTGGACAGCCAGGCCATTGGCCGCCAACCCGCAGGGATGTCCTAATGGAACTGAGGGAGACGGAACTGGTTCCATGGAGGCATTGCGCTCGGCCATCGCGGCTGCACAGACCTCTGCCAGCCGGATCGCCAACCCTTCGAGAACGGGCATCGCCGGCGCAAGGTCAGCGGGGCAACTCGGGGCCAAGGGAATCCGGAAGTTGGACTGAAGTCTGACCGGACTGCGCAGAGGGCCGATGTCCGGTCTGCTCTATCATTTGTTGTAGTGCTGCGGCCCTCAGCCGACCTATGCTCTATCATCGGCGGTAATTGACAAGGGCATCGCCGACAGTAAGCGAAAAGCGCGCTTCCGCCCCAGCATGCGGGAGGAGCGATGTTCAAAACCAGCGGCGTTGCTTACCCGGAGGATATGGCCCTCCTGCAGAGGGTCTATGATCGCAGCTGCCAGGACCTCGATATTTTGC
>NZ_RZOT01000253.1:0-8331 GCF_003999085.1 Mesorhizobium sp. M4A.F.Ca.ET.090.04.2.1 | reverse complement strand
TCTACTACCAGCCCGGCGGCGGCCCGGTCTTCGATATGGGCCCTTACTACCTGACGATGCTGGTCAACCTGCTCGGCCCGGTCGTCCGCGTCATGGCCATGGCGACGCGCGGCCAGGAGCAGCGGCTGATCACCGCCGACGGTCCCTTCAAGAACACCAGCTTCAAGGTCGGCACGCCGACCAACGTCCTGTCGTTGCTCGAATTCCGCTCCGGCGCCACCGTCACCTTCGGCGCCTCCTGGGATGTCTTCAAACACTCCAACCATCCGATCGAATTGCATGGCACCGAGGGCTCGCTCAGACTCCCCGATCCCGACACGTTCGGCGGCACCGTCTCGCTTTCCGCGCGCGGCGCCGACTGGACGGATTTCGCGAGCGAGGGCGAGCTCTACGGCGCGCGCAACTGGCCCTATGCGGCGCCCGACCGCGCCAACTATCGCATGCTCGGCGTCGCCGATCTGGCACGGTCGCTGTCGGAAGGCAGCAAGCCCCGAGCCTCCGGCGATTTGGCGCTGCATGTGCTGGAGATCATGGAAGCGATCCTCGTCTCGGGCGAGAGCCGCGGGTCGGTTGCCGTCAATGGCACCGTCGACCAGCCGCCGCTTCTCGGCGAGGACGAAGCGGCGAGCCTGCTGCATGACGGGGGCTCACCCATGACGACGTCGCCTCTCGCGGCAGAATTGTCCGGGCTCGATCCGCAAGCCCGCCACGTGCTCGATCTCGGCCGGCAGGCCGCTGCCCCGCCTTTCGAGACCGGCACGCCCGAGGAGGCGCGCCGCGCCTATGACCAGGGCTCTCCGGACCTGCAGGGCGAGCGCGAGCCGGTCGGCCTGGTCGGCGAGCGCATCATCGCCGGGCCCGGCGGATCGCTGACGCTGCGGATCTATCGCGGGCAGGGGGCTCCGTCCCGGGCTGCTCCCGCGCTGCTCTATCTGCACGGCGGCGGCTGGATGATCGGCAATCTCGACTCGCATGACGAGATCTGCCGCTGGTTCGCCAACATCGCGGCATGCGTCGTCGTTTCGCCCGCCTACAGGCTGGCGCCGGAGCACAAGTTTCCGGCGGCGGTCGAGGACTGCCGCGCCGTGCTCTCCTTCATGCGGGATGAGGCCGGCGCTCTCGGCATCGATGCGCGGCGCATCGCCGTTGCCGGCGACAGCGCCGGCGGCAATCTCGCCGCCGTGCTCAGCCTGCTCGCGCGGGACGACCGGATCCCGGTGACCGCACAGCTTCTGCTCTACCCAAACACCGATGCCGCGCAGACGGCGGACAGTTACCGACGCTTCGCCGAGGGTTTCGGCCTGACCGCCTCGACCATGGCATGGTTCCGCGACCAATATGTTCGCGACGCCGGCGACATCGACGACTGGCGCGTCTCGCCGCTGAAGACCAAAGGCCTTGCCGGTGCCGCCCCGGCCTTCGTCGCCATCGCCGGCCACGACATCCTCGCCGATGAGGGCGAGGCCTATGCCAGGCGCCTCCAGGACGGCGGCGTGCCGGTGGTGCTCAAGCGCTGGCCGGGCCAGATCCACGGCTTCGTCTCGATGGGCCGCCACGGCCCGGCATCGCGGCAGGCTGTCGAGGCGGCGGTCGCCGCCTGGCGGAGCTTCGATCCCGGTTGAGTTGGGTCGGGTCTGTCGAGGTTCAGGTCAGGCTGACTGGCGCATCACCAGCGTCGCGTCGAGATTGACCTTGGGCGCCACCGCCGTCCCGTCCTCGTTGAGCAGTCCCAGCAGCGTTTCGACACTGCGCCCGGCCATCGAAGCGAAGTCCTGCGCCATGGTGGTGAGGCCGGGGCAGGCGTAGCGGCTGAGCGGATGGTCGTCATGCGCCGCGACACGCAGGTCGCAGTCCGCCTTGCGACCGACCTTGATCCCCCGGGAGAAGGCGGCCGCCATCACACCGAAGGCAAGACGGTCGTTGTTGCACAGGATGGTCTTGCCCGGCAGGCCGCCATTGCCGAGCATCCTTTCGGTCTGTTCGTAGCCGATCCGCTCGAAATCCCACGTGTAGTCCTTGGTGTTGCCGATGACGAGTGGCTCATGGCCGAGCCGCTTCATCGAGGCGACATAGCTGGCCAGCCGTTCGGGCGAGTTGTGGTTGACATGCGGGATGTCGAAATAGACCGGCGCATCGCCGGAGCGGCAGAGATACTCGACGATCGTCGCGACGCTCTGCGTGTTGTTGTTGCCGACGAAGGGCGTGCCGCCTTCGAGATAAGTGTCGAAATAAACGATCGGGATGGCCTGCGTCAGCTTCTCCAGCGTGCGGTGATCGGAGCGCCGCCCGAGCGGCGCGACGAGCGCGCCGGAGACCTTCAAGGACAGGATGGTCCGCGTCGCCTCGACCTCGAGCTCGGTCGAGCCGTGCGAGGAAATGACGATCGGCCAGTAGCCTTCGTCGCGCAGCCGAAGCTCGATGCGGCTGACCATCTCCGAATAGAACGGGTCGGTCACCGTCGGCACGACGATGCCGATGCTGCGGGTGCGCTTGCGGTTGAGGTTGCGGGCGAACAGATTGGGCTGATAGTCGGAGGAGCGCAGCGCCTCCTCGATGCGCTTTCTGGTCGCCGGCTTGACGCTGGTCGGATCGTCGAAATATTTCGACAGCGTCGGTCTGGAGACGCCGCAGGAACGTGCGAAATCCTCCATGGTCTTGTGTGTCATCGCCATTCCAACCCTCGCGGCATGGATATCCAAACCTTTGGCCCCATGCGACTGCCCCGGCACCTAGTTAGAGCGCGCCGGCGCGCACCTGCAAGGTGAAACTTTACAGACAAGTTTTCAAGTTTCAACGCGTTATGAGAAATTATTGCATGCGTAAATTTTGTGCAGAAACGTGTGCAGCTTGCAGTGAGGGTAACGCCTAGAAGAAATAGAGTATGATGTCGTCCGAAAACCGCTTCACACTTTTCGGCATCATGCTCTAGTAGACCGGCGTCGCCATATGCCGGGGCGCCGGCCATTCTTGGGTGATGCCGGGCTGCACCGGCCGCTCGAGATAGGTCGACAGCACCACATAGCTGCGCGTCGAGGTGACGCCCGGCGTTTCGTAAAGCCGTGACAGCAATCCCTCGAGCGCGCGCGTGTCCTCGGTGCGGACCTTGAGCAGCATGCAGGTGTCGCCGGCCACCGTATGGATCTCCTCGACTTCGGGGAATTCGGACACCGCCATCAGCTCAGGCGTCTTGCCCCAGCCCCTGGTGTCGATATGCACGAAGGCGAGCAGCGGCTTCTTCACCGCTCTGGGGTCGATGATGGCCGCCGTGGCGCGGATGGCGCCGCTGCGCTTGAGGCGCTTCACCCGCTCATGCGCCGCCGGCGGCGACAGGCCGACGCGATCGCCGAGCTCGGCGTAGCTGATGGTCGCGTCGTCGACCAGGATGCCTAATATCTTTCGGTCGATCGGGTCGATATCGCGGGCAGGCTGCCTGTTCCGCTGAATGCCATCTGTTTCTTCATCCATATCGGAATTCCTCATTGATGCCGAATTAAATACGGCCATTATGAGCATATGTCGAACAGTGATCAATCAGCAATTCTGGTGGCGGCGCCCCGGCCGCCAATCCCGGCGCTCGCCTATCTCCTGACCGGCTGCATCGCCGTCATCGGTTCCAACTCGCTGGTTCTCGGCCCGATCGCGCCCGCCGTGGCGACCTCGTTCGGGACGAGCGTGCCGGCGGTGATGAGCGCGGCCGCCGCGTTTGGCCTCGGCACCTCGGCCAGCGCGCTCTTCCTTGCCCGCTATATCGACCGGGTGGGCGCGCGCCGCATGCTGCAGGGCGCATTGCTGCTGCTGGCGCTGGCCCTGGTCGCCAGCGCGCTGGCACCGACGGTGACGGCGCTGGTCGCGGCCCAGCTTGTCGCCGGCATCGCCGCCGGCGTCGCCATGCCGGCGATCTACGCGAGTTCGGCGGCGATCGCGCCGCCCGGCCGCGAAAGCGGCACCATCGGCGTCGTGCTGACCGGCTGGACGCTCTCCATGGTGGCCGGCGTCTCGCTGTCGGCCGTGCTTGCCGATCTCGTGCACTGGCGCGCCGTCTTCGCCGCCGTCGCGCTCCTGGCCGCGATCGCCGTCGTCGGCCTGACAATGAGTTCGCTGCGCGACAGCAAGAAAAGCGGTCCGGCGCCTTCACCGCTCGGGGCGCTCGCCGTTCCCGGCATCCTGCCGCTGCTGATCGCCTGCGGCGCCTTCATGACCGCCTTCTACGGCGTCTACGGCTATCTCGGCGATCACCTTCACCAGGGCCTCGGCGAGCCGGTCAGCGCCAATGGCCTGGCCGCACTCGCCTATGGTTTCGGGTTTGGCGCGGCGGCACTGCTCGACGGCGTCATCGATCGCCTCGGCGCCCGGCGCGTCATGCCGTTCGCCTATCTGCTGGTGGCGGCCGTCTATGTCGCCATGGCCACCGCCAGCGGCAGCTTCGGCCTGCTCATGGCGACGATCGCCCTCTGGGGCCTTGCCAACCATTTCGGGCTGAACGTCCTGGTGATGCGCCTGACCGCGCTCGACCCCACGCAGCGCGGCACCATCATGGGCCTGAACAGCTCCGTCACCTATCTCGCCGTCTCCATCGGCACCGCCGGCTTCGGGCCGCTCTATACGAGCCTCGGCTTCGCCAATTGCGCCGTGATCGCGGCCCTGCTGATGCTGGTCGCCGCTTCGGCGGCGGCATGGCGCTCGGCAGGCACTGCCCAGCAGTAAGCTTGCGTCCCTGTTCGGTCCTTCGCTAAGGCTGGCAAATGGAACCGAACTGGACGAAGCGATGAAGACGACGCTTGAGACAACCGCCGATCCTTCGGCGCAGGAACTCGCCTTCCTCGGCGAGCAGCTCACGGCCTTCAACGACGCCGATGTAGGCGCCTCAGGCCGAAAGTCGCTCGCAGTCTTCGTTCGCGACGAGACTGGCAAGGTGGTCGCCGGCATCTCCGGCTACACCGCCTGGGGCTGGCTGTTCGTGCAATGGCTGTGGGTCGACCAGAGCCTACGCGGCCAGCACATGGCGGGCCAGATGCTGCAGGCGGCCGAACAGGAGGCGGTGGCGCGCGGCTGCCACGGCGCCTGGATCGACACTTTCAATCCTAAAGCGGTCAAGGCCTATGAGCGCCAGGGTTACCAGCCGTTCGGCACGCTGCCCGATTTCCCCATCGGCCGCAGCCGCATCTTCCTGCAGAAGAGCCTGCTCGCCCTCTGATCAGAGCAATTCCAGGAAAGTGTGAAGCGGTTTCCGTCCGCAATTGCGTCGAACGGGAACCTACCCGGCCAGCCTCCCGCCGCGCATCGGCTGCGGCACGCCTGTCGTGCTCGGAAAGCTGATCGGCAGGCCGCGCAGCACGCGCACCGCCAGGAAGGCGAAGCACTCGGCCTCGACCGCGTCGCCCTTCCAGCCGAGGGTCTCCGCCTGCACGACTTCGACGCCGGCGCGGCTGTCAAGCATCGCCATCATGGTCGGATTGCGGCGGCCGCCGCCGCTGACCGCGAGCCGCTTCGGTCGGCGCGGCAGGAGATCGAGCGCCTTGCCGACGGCGGCGGTGGTGAAAGCGGTCAGCGTGGCCGCGCCGTCCTCGGTGCCGAGCCCGTCCGCCATCGCCGCGGTGAAGTCGAAACGGTCGAGCGATTTCGGATAGGGTTTGGTGAGATACGGATGTTGAAGCAGCAGCGCGAGCCGTTCCTCGTCGACCGTGCCGGCCGCCGCCAGCCTGCCGTCGCGGTCCATCTCGCCGAGGCCCTTCGCCTTGATGAAATCGTTGACGGGCGCATTGGCCGGACCGGTGTCGAAGGCAACGATGTTGTCCTTGCCGTCCCACCAGGTGACGTTGCCGACGCCGCCGAGATTGAGCACGGCGGTGTCGCCGCTGGCGTCCGCCTCCTTGAGCAGCGCCGCGTGATAGGTGGCGGCGAGCGGCGCGCCCTGTCCCCCGGCGGCGACGTCGGCCGAGCGGAAATCATAGGCGACCTTGGTGCCGAGAATGGCGGCCATCAATTCGCCGTCGCCGAGCTGACGGGTGCGGCCGATCCGCCCCGGCTGCGGGGCGCGGTGCAGAACGGTCTGGCCGTGGAAGCCGACGACGCCGATATCGGCCATCGTCATGCCCTGGCCTTCCACGAGATCCTTGACCGCCGCCGACTGCGCGCGCGTCAGCGCCTCCTCGGCCTCGCGGAAGATCTCCGGCTCCGGTCCCTCGAAGTTCCAGAGGCGCGCCCGCCGCAGCGTCTCCTCCAAAAGGCTGCGGATCGATTGCGCGTAGGGCGCCAGCGTGTAGGTGCCGAAATCGGCGATGCGCTCGCCGTCGGTCTTGATCAGCGCCACGTCGATATTGCCGTCGAGTACGGTGCCTGTCATCAGGCCGACGGCCCAGATTGGTTGCATGGTCGCTCCTCGAATCGCCGTTGAACCACCTGTCGGACGGATCGGTCCTGCAGGCAAGCGTTTCGCGGTGTCGCGATGGAACCTGCCGTCGGGACCGGCCCCCTTTTGCGCCGGGCGGCCAAATCGAGCAACACCGTTCTTGCCTCTTGCCGCCGAAGGCGCGACGCTGTCCGATGAAGAGGCGTCGGCCACGCCAGCCGTGCCGCATTCGCAGGAGGAAATCATGGCAGCCAATGTCGCAGTGATCGCAGGCGCTGGTGCTGGCCTCAGCGCATCGTTGGCGCGGCTTCTCAGCAAGGAAGGTTTCCGCGTCGTCCTTGCCGCTCGCAATGTCGACAAGCTTGCGGCACTTGCCGGCGAGACCGGCGCACAGGCGGTGGAAACGGATGTATCGGATGCCGCCTCCGTTGCCCGACTGTTCGAGGCCGCCGACAAGGTCGGCTCGCTCGATGTCGCGGTTTTCAACGCCAGCGGGCGCACGCGCGGACCGATCGCCGAGCTCGACCCGGACGCCGTGAAACAGGCGCTGCTGGTTGGCGCCTATGGCGGCTTCCTTGTTGGCCAGCAGGCGGCGCTGCGGCTGCTGGCGCGCGGTTCCGGCTCGATCCTGTTCACCGGCGCCACGGCAAGCCTGAAAGGTTTTTCGGGATCGGCCGGCTTCGCCATGCCGAAATTCGGCCTGCGCGGACTGGCGCAGTCGATGGCGCGCGAGCTCAGCCCAAAGAACATCCACGTTGCGCATTTCATCATCGACGGCCAGATCGAGCCGCCGGGACAGGCGGCCGAGCCGGACCGACCGGATCGCCGCCTGTCGCCGGACGCGATCGCCGAGACCTATCTCGCGGTCCACCGCCAGCACCGCAGCGCCTGGAGCTTCGAGGTCGACTTGCGGCCCTGGGTCGAGACGTTCTGACCACTCGACACGTTGGCCAAGGCGGCACCGTCGATTCTGGGAGTCGCCAGTCGCATAACCCGTATCGCGGTGCCCACCATCAGGCGTGCTCACTGTCGCAATATCTTTGAGAGAATATTTCCTGCTCGGTTCCTGAGAAGAAAAGCAGTTCTTTGATCGGACGCCCAGCATTGCCGATGCTGTCATCAAGGCTTCGCATTCCGCCAAGCCGATACGATTTCGGGATCGCAAGGAAAGAACCATGTCCGAACGCGGCAACGCTTCAAAAACTCTCGCTACGTCAATCACCAGGCGCGCTGGACTTGCGGCGCTTCTTGCCTCGGCGCTTGCCGTTGTCGGCCTGGCCGCGCCGACGCCTTCTTTCGCCGAGGACAAGAAGGCGATCAAGGTCGGCATCATCAGCGGCGAGGATGAAGATGTCTGGCGCGTCGTCGTCGCCCAGGCGGCCGAGAAAGGCCTGACCATCGAAACGGTCGTCTTCAACGACTACACGCAGCCCAACGAGGCGCTGGAACGCGGCGAGATCGACGCCAACGCTTTCCAGCACAAGCCCTATCTCGACAACCAGATCAAGACGCAAGGCTATCACATCGTCCCCGTCGGCTATACCGGCGTCTGGCCGATCGGCCTCTATTCGAAGAAATACACCAAGGTCGCCGACCTGCCGGAAGGCGCCGTCATCGGCCTGCCCAACGATCCGTCCAACGAGGGCCGCGCCCTGCATGTGCTGCAGAACGAGGGCGTGATCAAGCTGAAGGACGGCACCGGCATCCTGGCGACGACCGCCGACATTGCCGAGAACCCGAAGAAGGTCGCCATCAAGGAACTCGATGCCGGCATCGTCGGCCGCTCGGTCGAGGATCTCGACGCGGCCGTCGTCAACACCGACTGGGCGCTGAAGAGCGGCCTGGGTCCCGACAACCGCATTGCCCAGGAGCCGGTGGCCGACAATCCCTACCGCAACTTCATCGCCGTCAAGGCCGGCAGCGAGAACGAACCCTGGGTGAAGACGCTGGTCGCCTCCTACCAGAACGAAACAGTGAAGGCC
>NZ_RZOT01000252.1:0-8341 GCF_003999085.1 Mesorhizobium sp. M4A.F.Ca.ET.090.04.2.1 | reverse complement strand
CGGCACCGCGGCCTTGCATTCGGGCATGGATTTCAGGGCGCCAATGGGCATGCCCGCCAAGGTCACAGCGGCCGGCGTCGTCACCAAGGCCGGCTGGAACGGCGGCTATGGCCGCATGGTCGAGGTCGACCATGGCAATGGCTTCGCTACGCGCTACGGGCACTTGAGCGAGATCGACGTGACGGTCGGCCAGAAGCTCGCGGCCGGCGATATTATCGGCAAGACCGGCAGCAGCGGCCGTTCGACCGGCCCGCATCTCCATTACGAAGTGCGCCACAATGGCGAGGCGGTCGACCCGCTGCGCTTCCTGACGGTCGGCAAGAAGGTCGCGCAGTATCTTTAGCCGCCCGCCGATCCCCGCTGCGCCGTCAGAAACATGGTTGCTGCCGAAATCAGTGTGAGCGCCACGATCTCCCGCGACACGATCTTCTGCAGCTCGGTGACCATCGAGCACGCCACGGCGATCGCATCGACACCCTCATACGGCCTTGCCGCATGCGCGGCGGAGCCGGTGACGCGGACATCGAACGTATCGCAGCCAGAGTGTAAGGACCGGGACGGACAGCGACCTTGCCGGACTGTGTGTACGGATCGACGTGAACGCGGCGTCGATATCGCCGAGCAGCCCCTCTTCCACCACCCGTCTTCCGCCCGACGGCTCGTCTTCCTCGGCCGGCTGGAAGACGGCGCTGACGGTGCCGCCAAACTTTCCCTCGACTGGCGGAGCTGCGCGGCCACGGCGTGTCGTCCACAATACCGAAATATTTTTGAATTCCATTTGACTGAATAAATCTTCGGTGCGAAGCTCTCGTCACTTCAGGAGCGCAAGGCATGGCATTGCGGGGGACCAATCAGGAGTTCGGGCGGCCCTACAACCGGCGCATCGTTCTGGAGTCCATCCGCCTCAATGGGCCGATCGCCCGCGGCGATATCGCCAGGGGCGTCGGCCTCACCGTGCAGACCGTGTCGACCATCGTGCGCGAACTGGAGGAACAGGGCTACATCCTGTCGCTGCGCGAAGAGCCGAAAGGCCGCGGACTGCCGCCGGCGACGCTCAGGATCAATCCCGAAGGCGGCTTTGCCGTCGGTATCCACCTCACCCCGCTCGGCATCGACGCGGCGCTGATCAACCTCAGCGGCGATGTCATCGAGAGCATGCACAGCGAGGCGCCGAACGTCACGCCCGATCACGCTTTCGACCAGATCGGCGCCATGGTCCGCGACCTGGCGGGACGGCGCGCCGGCGGACGCGTGCTTGGCGTCGGCATGGCGCTGCCCGGCCCGTTCGGCGTCGAATCGATGAGCTTCATCGGCCCGACGACCATGACCGGCTGGAAGGATGTGGCGCTGCGCGAGCGGCTGACGGCAGCCACGGGTTTGCCGGCCTTCTTCGAGACCGACATGGCGGCCGCGGCCATGGGCGAGCGGCTCTACGGCCTCGGCACCGGATATTCCGACTACTACTACCTCTATTTCGGCGTCGGCCTCGGCGGCGCCATGGTGCATGATGGCAGCGTGCTGCGCGGTGCCTGGGGCAATGCCGGCGAGATCGGCCACATCCCGGTCGTGTTCGGCGGCGAGCCTTGCCCCTGCGGCAACCGGGGTTGTCTCGAACGCTATCTCTCGCTCGATGCGCGCGGACGCTGGCGCGGCAGCGACGACGACTGGGTAATCGAGATCGGTCCGGTTTTCCGCAACGCCATCACCATCATCGAGAACCTGTTCGACCCCGAGACGGTGGTCCTCGGCGGGCTGGCGCCGCCGGCGCTGCTCGAACGGTTGGCGGGAGCGGCGGAGCTGCCCAATTCGGTCTCGGCCCGCAAGGACCGCGCCACGCCGCGCATCGTCGTGGCGCGCGGCGGCCAGCATGCGGTGCTGCGCGGCGCGGCCGCACTTGCCGTTTCCGGGGTGCTGTCGCCGCGCTTCGGCCAGATCTTCACCGCCAAGCGGCAGCGCGGCGGCGACCTCCTGAAAGGCGGAGACATCGCGGCATGAGCGAACCCCTGCTGGTCCTCGACAACGTCACCAAGAACTACGGCGCGATCCAGGCGCTGAAAGGCATCAGCTTTTCGATCGGGCGCGGCGAGGTGGTGGCGCTTCTGGGTGACAACGGCGCCGGCAAGTCGACGCTGGTCAAGATCATCGCCGGCGGGCTGGAGCCGACCTCCGGCCGCATGCTGTTCGAAGGCAAGGACTTCCTTGCCAAATCTCCGGCCGAGGCCAAGGCGGCGGGCATCGAGACGGTGTACCAGGACCTGTCGCTCTGCACCAATGTCGACGTGGTGGCGAATTTCTTCATGGGCCGCGAGATCACCCGCAAGGTGCTCGGCGTCCCCGTCCTCGACGAGCGCGCCATGGAGGCCGTGGTCGCCAAGGCGCTCGCCAATGCCGGCACCCGCATCCCGTCGCTGCGCACCAATGTCGAGCACCTTTCGGGTGGGCAGCGGCAAGCGATCGAACTCAACCGCTTCGTGCACTGGGGCGGCAAGCTGGTGCTGCTCGACGAGCCGTTCGCGGCGCTCGGCGTCGAGCAGACACGACGCGGTCTCGACATGATCCGCCAGGTGGCGAACCAGGGCATCGGCGTCGTCATCATCACTCATATCATGCAGCAGGCCTTCCAGGTCGCCGACCGGATCGTGGTGATCCGGCAAGGCGTCGTGGCGGGCGATGTCGCACGCAACAAGACAAGTCCCGACGCGGTGATCAACATGATCACCGGAGAGACGCTGGCCGGTGCCGGACCGGCGAGCTGAGGGACAAATGAGGGGTCCGGCGCAAGAGGAGCGAACGACATGAAGAGAATACTTCTTTCCGTCTTCGGTTTCCTGGCACTGGCCATTGCCACGCTCACGCCGGCATTCGCCCAGTCCAAGGGCACCGTCTATTATCTGGTGCCGACATTGCTCGATGAGTTCCAGACCGGTTCGGTGACCGCGCTGGAACTGTTCCTCAAGCAGGTCGGCTACGACTTCAAATCGCTGAACGCCGACAACAAGACCGACGCCCAGCAATCGCAGATGAATGACGTCATCGCGCTGAAGCCCGCCGCGATCGTCCTTGCGGCGGTTGACTTCAACGCGCTGAAGCCGTCCGTCGAAGCGGCCCGCGCCGCCGGCATTCCGGTGGTCGAATTCGACCGCCAGATCACCTCCACGCCGTCCGACTTCACCTCGGTCGCCGGCACGGTCGAGATCGGCTACGTCGCCGCCGACCAGGCCGAGAAGCTCCTGAAAGCGAAGAACGGCGCGGTGAAGGGCAAGATCCTGCAGGTGCTCGGCGATCCCGGCGATCCCTACACGCTCGACATCCAGAAGGGGTTCGAGGAGAAGATGAAGGCGTTCCCGGACGTCAAGATCATCTCGCTTCCGGCCATGCAGTGGGAAGCCAGCAACGCCGGCACCATCGTCGCCGACCAGATGCTCGCCAATCCCGATATCGACCTGATCTTCAGCCATGCCGCGCATCTCTCGGTCGCCGGCGTCGCCTCGCTCGAGGCTGCCGGCAAGAAGCCCGGCGACGTCATGATGATGAGCTCGAACGGCGCACCGGTCGGTCTCGACCTGATCCGCAAGGGCTGGCTCAACGTCGAAGTCGAACAGCCGCTCTACGCCCAGGCCGCGGCTATCGCCGTGTTCATGGACAAGATCGTCAAGAAGGAAGAGATCAAGCCCGGCGAATATGAGGTGCTTGGCCTGAAGTCGACGGTGACCAAGGAAGCCTGGGGCCCGAACATCAAGATCCCTGGCGCCGCCATCACCAAGGAGAACGTCGACAATCCGGCCTTCTGGGGCAACCAGAAGCCGCCGACCGAAACCGTAAAACCGGTCGAGTAACCACCAGGACCGCTCCGGGCTACCCGGCCCGGAGCGCCCCCTCAAAAGCGCCGCGCGCGTCGAAACGCGCGAAGCCGCAACACTGTCAAACACGCGCGCCAACCGGATCAGCTCATGAACCCCCGCACCCGCCATGCTCTCGAGCTCATTCTCGACAATCTCGTCTGGTTCATGCTGGTCTTCGTGCTGGTGGTGTTTTCCCTGCTCATTCCGAACTACTTCCAGCTCGGCATCTTCGCCAACATCATCGAGGCCTCCAGCGTGCTGGGCGTGATGTCGATCGGCCTGGCGCTGGTCATCATCGCCGGCCACATGGACCTATCGGTCGAATCGGTCGCCGCGCTCAGCGCCATGGCGGTCGGCATCTTGTTCTGCTCGTCGGGCATCGGCCTCGGCGTGCAACTGCACCCGCAATGGCTGATGGTCCCGGTTTCGCTGCTGCTCGCCGTCCTCGTCGGCGGCATCATCGGCGTCTTCAACGGCTTCCTGATCGTCAGGCTGAAGATGAGCGCCTTCATCATCACGCTGGCCTCCTACATCTGGGTGCGCGGCCTGGTGCTCGTCGTTTCCGGTGGCCGCTCGGCACAGGACCTGGCGCCGGCGATCCGCTGGTTCGGCATCCAGCGCCTGATCGGCCTGCCGCTCACCGCCTGGATCGCCATCGCCTGTTTCGTCGTCTTCTCGCTGATCATGGCCAAGACGCCGTTCGGCCGGCACCTGGTGATGATCGGCGGCAACGAGACGGCCACCTTCCGCGCCGGCATCCGCGTCAACCGCAATTTGATCATCGCCTTCGTGCTTGCCGGCGCCATCGCCGGTCTCGCCGGCTGGCTGCTGGCCATCCGCACCTCCGGCGCCACCGCCAATCTCGGCGTCGGGCTTTTGTTCAACGCCTTCGCCGCCGTCGTCATCGGCGGCGTCAGCCTGAAGGGCGGCGTCGGCACCCTGCCCGGCGTCTATGCCGGCGTGCTCTTGCTCTCGGCCATCAACACGGCGATCAACCTGATGGGCCTGCCGGCCAATTTCACCCAGGTGATCCACGGCCTGCTGGTGCTGGCGGCGGTGCTGCTCGACGCCTTCAAGCAGACCATCCGGCAGAGGCTGGCATGACCGGCCGGCTGCAGGACAGGGTCGCGCTGATCGTCGGCAGCGCGCGCGGCATCGGCAAGGGCATCGCGCAGCGTTTCGCCGAAGAGGGCGCGAAGCTCGTGCTGGCCGATACCGAGGCCGAGGCCGGACAAGCCACCGCAAGCGAGTTCGGCGCCGCCTTCATCCGCACCGATATCTCGCAAATGGCCGAGGCCGAGGCCGCCGTGGCGCTGGCGCTCGAGCAGCATGGCCGACTCGACATCCTGGTCCAGAATGCCGGGATTTATCCCTGGCAGCTGATCGAGAACACCAGCCCGGAGGACTGGGATAGAGTGATGGCGGTCAACCTGCGCGGCTCCTTTAATGCCACACGGGCTGCGCTCGTGCCGATGAAGGCGCAGCGGCATGGCCGTATGCTGTTCACCTCGTCGATCACCGGGCCGCATGTCACTAGCCCCGGCCACGGCCATTATTCGGCGACCAAGGCCGGAATCAACGGGCTGATCCGTGCCGCCGCGCTCGAATTCGCCGGCTACGGCATCACCGTCAACGGCGTCGAGCCCGGCAACATCCTCACCGAGGCGATCGAGCTGCATCGCGGTGCTGCCTATATCCAGAACATGCAGGACTCCATACCGCTCGGACGGCTGGGCAGCCCGCGCGACGTCGCCAACGCCTTCCTGTTCCTCGCCTCTGACGACGCCAGCTACATCACCGGCACGACCATCGTCGTCGACGGCGGACAGCTGCTGCCCGAAGGCAAGGATTTTCGCCTGCTGCCGCCGTGATCGTTGGCGGGCGTGGCCGAACGGCGAGATTCGCGTCAGGTGACTGCTTGAAGATGGCTGGGATGGTGGGCGATGACGGGCTCGAACCGCCGACATCTTCGGTGTAAACGAAGCGCTCTACCAACTGAGCTAATCGCCCGCTCCGGGCCGGACCTTTAAGCAGTTAGGGCAGGCTTCGCAAGGCCAAATGAACAGGCGCCGCGTTGGCCGCGTGGCGGTTTTCCAGCGGAAAGAGGCGGTTGTCAAAAAACCTTCTCCAGTTTGCTGATAAGGTGCTTTGCCGCGCTTGACACCCGGTGGCGAACCCCTTATCCAGCGGCCCAACGACGAACACGGCTGACACGTGCTCGTCAGTGCGCGGGTGTAGCTCAGTCGGTTAGAGTGCCGGCCTGTCACGCCGGAGGTCGCGGGTTCGAGCCCCGTCACTCGCGCCATTTCTTTCAAGGGCTTAGGCCCGGCCCCTCCGAAAAAAGTTTGACCTTTCCGGCGGCGGAGGGTTGCAGCTTTTCAATATGATCCCGTCCGGGAGCCCTGCGCCGGCTACGCTGCAAGCCTGATCGCCCGCGCTTCACGCCGGGGGCGTGTAATTTGTCGATACCCGGGCCAGTTCAGTGCCTTCCGATGGCCGCTTGTAGATCAGGCGCACGACCAGACCGACATATCCAATCTGAAGAATGACCATCGCAAGAATGGCCCAACCGAGCGCTGTCCAGACAGAGCCGGTTTCGATTCCAACCCAGATAGCCGTGACGAACGACGTCGCGAGCATGCCCACTAGAAACTGAGGAAAATACATGGCTGGAGCACCCAAGGTTTGGCGATTCAGGCGGCCTTCTCAGTTGTCAAAGAGCCCGCCGCTCCATTGGCGGAGCGGCGGGGCCCCCAAATTTGCCCCCCGGCTGTCGGGGTACGATCGACCCCGAGCATTGCTGACATTGCAATCGCGATGCCAGAAATGATGACCCATTACGGGACACCCAAGCCAAAGGCGCAAGACGTGATCACCGATAAACATTATCTGTGGCTAATATGTCACCAGAGGCCAAGGCGGAGAGGCCTTTTGGGCAGGCTTGCCGGTATGCCGGTCCAACGACAGCAATAAGCAGATCTCCGAAACCGCCTTGAGAACGTTCGGCCCCAGATGGTATTCGGGCATCCTGGCGACCGGGAATGTCAGGATGGAGGACGCCACCCGATCGGCCGCCTTGATGCCTAGTGGCCCGACGACAATCCGGACAGGTGGGGGCTGCACGCGACTCGGTCGGGAATTAACCCCGCGCCAGCAGCGCCTCGACTTCCTGCAATGTCGGCATCGACGGAGCCGTGCCAGGACGGGTCACCGAAATGCCGGCGACGGCGCAGGCGAATCTCACCGCCTGCAGCGGCTCGACGCCTTTCGCCAGTGCCGCCGCGAGACCGCCGTTGAAGGCGTCGCCGGCGCCCGTTGTTTCCACAACCGGACCTGCACTGACGGCGCCGACGTGGTCGGAGCCGCTCTTCGTGTGCAGCAGCGCGCCCTTCTCGCCGAGCGTGATGATGACAGAACCGACACCCCTCGCCAGAAAACTGTCGGCGGCGCGGCGGGCATCGTCGATGGACGACACCTTGATGCCGGTCAGTTCCTCGGCCTCGGTCTCGTTGGGGGTGACGTAGTCGCAAAGCGCATAGATGCGGTCAGGCAGCCTCGCCGCCGGGGCCGGATTGAGGATGGTCGTCACCCCTGCCTCGCGCGCGATCTCCAGCGCCTTCAGCGCTGCCTCGATCGGCTGTTCGAGCTGGGTGATGAAGACGCCGGCCGAACGGATCAGGCCGGCATGGGCCTCGATGTCGGCGGGCGAGATGAGCATCGCCGCGCCAGGGCTGACGATGATGGCATTGTTGCCGCTGGTCTCCTCGACGAAGATGTAGGCGGCACCCGTATAGCTCTCCGGCGTATCAATCACCGCCGCCTTCACGCCAGCCGCCTGCCAGGTGTGCTTGGCCATGTCGGCAAAGGCGTCGACGCCGAGCCGGGTCAGGAAGGTGGTGTCGGCGCCCAGTTTGCCGGCCGCGACCGCCTGGTTCGAGCCCTTGCCGCCCGGCCCCAGCTTGAAAGAGTTGCCGAGGATGGTCTCACCCATGCGCGGCTGGCGATCGGCGCGATAGGCGGTGTCGGCAACAAAGACGCCGAGGATGACGACAGGCTTCCCGGGCATCGCCCTACTCCGCATCCGGCGGAATGACGCCCTTGCGGAAGGCGAAACAGCCATAGAAGCGGCGCTCGCCGGTCTGGATGACGCAATAGGCCTTCTTGGCGCGCTCGTAGAAGGCGTAGCGCTCGATCGAGATCATCGGCCAGGCCTTGCCCTCGGCCTTGTCGATCTCCTTCTGCACCTCCTTCTGCACCGGCGGGATCTCGTCAGGATTGCCGACGATCTCCATGCGGGCGGCGGCGTCGTCGACGAAGCTGTCCAGCGGATAGAGCGACAGCACCGCCTTCACCACCTCCGCCGCCGGCGCGTCGATGCGCAGCAGATAGCCGAGCTCCGTCTGGCGGGCGACCGAATCGGCCGGGAAATTGGTGTCGCAGATGATCAGGTCGTCGCCGTGGCCCATCGCCCGCAGTGCCTGGAGCACGTCGGCGTTGAG